>JAJXVI010000283.1 GCA_021782195.1 bacterium
GGAGGCCTGCATCGTCCTCGGGGAGGACGGCGCACGCCTCCCGCTGATCCCGCGTGCAAAGCGATTGAGCCGAGCAGTGTTCAAAGAAGCGAGGTGGAGAACGCACCGTGGCAACCCTTGACCGGGAACGAATCAACAGCATTATTGCGACCGACTGTGGGAGTACCACGACCAAGGCCATTCTCATCGAGAGGCGGGGGGAGGAGTTTCGTCTCGTTACTCGGGGTGAGGCTCCGACGACCGTCGAGGCACCGGCGGAGGATGTGACGGCGGGGGTCCTCAACGCCATTTCAGAGGTGGCGGAACTCGCCGGTCGGCGCATTCTGGACGGCGATGGCATCATCAAGCCAAAGACCGGTGAGGAGGGGGTTGACATCTATCTGTCGACGTCGTCAGCTGGCGGGGGGCTGCAGATGATGGTTGGAGGGGCCATCAAGCAGATGACTGCGGAGAGCGCTCAACGGGCCGCGCTGGGTGCCGGCGCGGTGGTGATGGACGTGCTGGCGGTGAATGATGGCCGCGCCGTGTATCAGCGAATCGAGCGGATTCGCAAGTTGCGTCCGGACATGCTGCTGCTCTCCGGGGGGACGGACGGGGGCTCGCTTCGCCACGCCGTTCAAATGGCGGAGGTCGTTGCTGCGGCCGACCCGCGTCCGCGGCTGGGAATGAACTATCAGCTTCCTGTCATCTATGCCGGCAATCGTGATGCGCGCGTCGAGGTGGAGCGCCTGCTTGGCGAGAAGACCGCACTGATCGTGTGCGACAATCTCCGTCCCACCCTGGAGGTCGAGAACCTCGGTCCTGCGCGGGGCGAGATCCAGAAGTTGTTTCTCGAGCACGTGATGGCACAGGCACCGGGATACGCCCGTCTCATGCAGTGGACGGATGCTCCTATCATGCCCACCCCGGCGGCGGTCGGGGTCATCATGCAGCGGATAGCCCGAAAAAATGACATCGAGATCGTGGGTATCGACATCGGTGGGGCGACAACGGATGTGTTCTCCGTCTTCAATGACGAGGAGAAGTGTCCGGTCTTCAACCGAACCGTGAGCGCAAACTACGGGATGTCCTACTCGATCTCCAATGTGTTTGCTGATGCCGGACTCGAGAACGTCATGAGGTGGGTTCCCTTTTCTCTTGACGACCGGGATCTGCGAAATCGCATCAAGAACAAGATGATTCGTCCGACCTCGATTCCCTCCACGCTACAGGAGTTGATGGTGGAGCAGGCGATCTGTCGCGAGGCGCTGCGACTGTCGTTCGAACAGCATAAAGCACTTGCGACAACCCTGAAGGGCGTGCAGACGGAGCGAAGCATCGCCGATGCTTTTGACCAGGTTTCGAGTGGGGAGACCCTGGTCAACTTGATGCGCCTCGACATGATCATCGGGAGCGGAGGCGTGCTTTCACACGCGCCTCGTCGGGCGCAGGCCGCACTGATGATGATCGACGCCTTCCTGCCCGAAGGCGTCACAAGGTTGTCGGTGGACTCCATCTTCATGATGCCGCAGCTCGGGGTGCTGTCCGAAGTGCATCCGGAGGCCGCCACGCAGGTGTTTGAGAAAGATTGCCTGATTCACCTCGGAACGTGCGTCGCTCCCGTGGGCCCCCTCAAGGAGGGAAAGGACGTGCTCGGTGTGCGTCTGGTCACGTCCGACGGTCGCACTCTGGAGATCCGCCTCAAAGGTGGCGAACTGCGGGTTCTTCCACTCGGCGTGGGAGAGACGGCGCGCGCGGTGTTGTCTCCCTCCCGGGGACAGGACGTCGGTGCGGGAAGAGGGGAACGCCTGGAGGCTCTTCTGCACGGTGGAGTGGTCGGAGTGATCCTCGACGGTCGTGGCCGACGCCCGTTCCATCTTCCCGCTGATCCGAGTCGCCGCATTGACCGACTGCTCGAGTGGAACGACGTGATGGGGATGTATCCGTCGCGGTCTTCTCACTGAACGCCTGGAGGAAATGCACATGGCAGTTGCCTATACACCGGGGCTCAAGGTATCGGCCACGGCGGTTGTATACAAGGAGCGCCGACTCCCGTTGAAGGGAGAGGTGCTGGTGGCGGTTGGCGATCACGTCGACGCTCGAACGGTGGTCGCTCGCACGTATCTTCCCGGACGCGTGGAGCCGGTGAACGTGGCGAGCAGACTCGGGGTGGAACCGTCCGAGCTCGCTGCGTGCATGCTCAAGAAGGTCGGCGATGCGGTGGAACGGGAGGAGCCGATTGCATGTACTCGGAGCTTTTTCGGCTTGTTCAAGAATGAAGTGCGCTCACCCGGTGTGGGCACCATCGATATCGTGTCAGACACGACCGGTCAGGTCATGATTCGTGAGCCTTCCGTCCCGGTGGAGGTCAACGCCTTTGTCGATGGCGTCGTCTCTCGGGTCGTGGACGGTGAGGGAGTCACGGTCTGCTGTGCAGCCGCCTTCATCCAGGGGATTTTCGGCATTGGCGGCGAAGTAAACGGGGAGCTTCTTGTGGTAGCAGGAGGCCCCGATCAGACTCTCCAGGTCCACGATGTGAGAGAGGAACACGCCGGAAAGATCCTGGTTGGCGGTTCGTACGCCAGTCACGCGACCATCCAGGAGGCGGTTCGGCGGAAGGTGGCCGGTCTGGTCGTGGGTGGAATTGATGACGCTGACCTTCGTTCCTGGCTTGGTTTCGATCTTGGCGTGGCGATCACGGGGTCAGAAGACCTCGGACTTACGCTTGTCGTGACAGAGGGTTTTGGCCGTGTCAGCATGGCTCACAAGACCTTCGACCTCCTGGTATCGTGTTCCGGGCGTCGCGCATCGATGTCTGGAGCAACCCAGATTCGGGCCGGTGTCATCAGGCCCGAGATCATCGTACCCCACGGCTCACCACCCGCCGTGAATGGGCAGTCCCTGGAGACAGACTCCGCGCGTGCCAACGTCGCCATGACTGTTGGAAGCCAGGTGCGCTTGATTCGTGAGCCCCGCTTCGGTGCGCTGGGACGGGTGGTAGATCTTCCGGTGGAGGCCGTCGCAGTCGAGACTGAGGCCCGCGTGCGCGTCCTCGAGGTCGAACTGGAAAGCGGTGACCGCTTGGTGCTGCCTCGAGCGAATGTGGAACTGATCGAGGCTTGAGAGGGTTCGTGAGAGGTGGACAGGGCAATCACGTGGACCGGTAGCGTGCGCCACCGGCTTCGTGACTGTGGGTCCGTGACTGCGGATGTTGTTGGAACCGGTGTCCGGCGCGTGGTGTGCCGAGATGAGTGGAGAGGTCGGAGAACATGCTGCATTGTAGCCCAGGTCGTGTGAGGGGGCGTATGACGCGCACCCTTGCGTTTCTTGTCATGCTAGCTCTTACGCTGACTGCTGGGAGCGCAACTGCGTCTCCGGCAGGTCCTCCATCGTTTCAGCGTACGGTGAGAGGTCACGTGGTGCAGGTTCCGATTCCCCCCGATGCGCGCGCTGCGGGAACGTATCCCAACGCCCAGGCGTATGAGATGCGACTGGCAGACCGTGCCGGGCACGCGCAACTCGAAATCGAGCTTCGGGTGGGAGCGTCCGACCAGAAAGTGCCGCAAAACGACACGGAACTGCGACAGGCTTTTCTGAGCATCATTCACAGCACGCGCCTCCCGATTCGTGACGATCAGATACATATCAGCATCGTGGACAACGTGAACACTGCGTTCAGGGTGGCTTATGCCGGTATCTTCCCGTTTCGCGCCAAGAGTGGCAAGGTGGTCTATCTGTCCCTCGGCGTCATGGTGTCACGCCACAAGGATTTTGTCGTGCCCATCCTCGCACTGGGTGGGATGGTCTCTTCCAGTGCCACTCCGAAGGAAATCAACCTTGCACAGCGCTATCTCGCGGGCATGATGGTTTCGATGATTCGAGGTTCCTCGGTTCGGTAGGCTCCGTCGGTGCGCGCATCGTGTTGAGAGGTTGGCTGCTCACCACGGTTTGATGTTGTTGCGGCTGCTCCACCGGGGCGGCTTCTTTGATCTGTGACTCAAGTGGCTCGAATCCATCGCGCGCGCCAGCCCCGGTCACGGATTTTCGCACGTACGGTCAGGTGTTGCAGTCGAGGCCTGACCGCGCTTGATCGGGGGGTGCCACCTCCCCAGGGAGGCACGGGCGGCAATGCCCGTCGAAGTTCCGCTTTCCATCCCGGAAAGGTTGTTCATCTTTGTATCTCCTTCACGACCCTCACCTGCTCTTTATCGTGCTGATTGCCGGCGCGGTATCGATGCTTACCACGCTCAACGTGGCGTCTCGTCCGGCGGCGGTTTCCACAGGCCGCGTCGCGCTGGCTTCCAGCATTTCCACCCTGTTTTTCATGGCGACGCGCTTCGCAAACCTGTTCTATCTGCCGCTCCTGGGAGCCTACGTTGACCGGGCAGTCCGGGACGCACACGGTGACCCCGCCCACCTTGCGCTTCTGACGTTGTATCATCAGATTCAGTGGGTGGTGGTGGGGGCCGCTTTCGGTGCGCTGGGGTCGTGGTTGCTCTTGCCGACCTTCATCGAGATTTACCGGCGTGGCATCCGATCCGTGGAGCGTCACCGCTCGATGGTCCGCGTGTTTGTGCGTCTTTTGCGCCCTTCCAGCGTCTTGAAGCTGCTGTCAACTTTGCAACGGCCCTCCCTGATGGGGGTTCGCCTCGGCAAACTCAACCGGATTCCCGCCGGTTTCCTCATCGTGAACGTTGTGGCCACCGCGATATGGACGGTCGGGGCACTGTGCGCCGCGCTCGCGAG
>JAJXVI010000284.1 GCA_021782195.1 bacterium
AACGCTTCATTCTCCCCCTTCCCCTGCGGAGCGGTCGGTGAAACGCTGCAGTCCAGGCAGTGCTTCGCACACAGCCGCGACTCCGGCGGCGACAGGAGGTTGCAGGCCTCATCATCGGGTTGTCGCGGGGTTGGCGACGAGGCTTCTTGACAGATGGGGCATCTTGTGGGATAGCATGAGTATCTTGAATTGGCGCATCGCACCCCCGGTCGGTGCGGAACGCATGTGCAGATGAACAGTTCCAAGATTCTGGCGTCCAGCAGTTCGACACGGCGTGCGGTTCCGCGCCACGATCCGGCAGGCGAGGGTCCTTCTACGCAGAGGGCCGTCGACCAAAGCCAGGTCACGTCGCCATGGTCAACGTCTGGCGATGCCCTGTCGCTTTCCCCTGCAACGAGCGGCGACGTCGCGCGTCTTCCGGCGGCATTGCAACTGCCCGCCGCCGCGACCGTCGCATCGCCGGGCCGACACGCCCTCACGTCGCGAATCTTCGGGGCAATCCTGGCCCTGGCCGCAAGTGCTCCCGCCGGAATGGCCGCGATTCCAGCTTCTGCTTTTGCCCAGCAGGCACAAACCCTCTCGCACTCCACCGCGGCCTCCAGGGAACTCCTCGCGCCTTCCCCTGTTGCGCTGATGCTCGCGAAAGCACTCGACGAGCGCTCGCGTCCCGGGTGCAAAACACCGTTTCCGGTTCCCGTAGAGAAGATGCAGCGGCCGTCAGTGGCCCAACCCGGCGACCGGGCCCGCGAAATCGACTACGCACTTCTACACGGCGACTATGCCCTTGCCGCCCTGGAATTCCCGGCGCTCAACGAAAGCCCGGCCCCTGCCTCCTACCCTCCCATCGAGGTGGAGAAGGGTGACTACGTGGCCAATGGGGTCGACTACAGTCGCCTGGTTACAGATGAGGAATTCGTCGACGCAAGCTCGTTGAGTACCGAACAGATCCAGACACTGCTCGAACACAACGGCTCCTTTCTGGCCAGATTCGCCGAAGACGGCCATACCGCCGCGCAGATCATCCACGACGCCGCGACGCGAGAAAGCATCAACCCGCGCATCGTCCTTGCGACACTGGAGAAGGAGAACGGCCTGGTTTCCCGCCACTCGCAGGCCCCCTCGTGGATGATGCGATCCGCCATGGGATACGCATACGATGACCGGGGAGGCACGGCCGGTCGCCACTCGACGTTCACAAGCCAGGTGGAGAAGGGAACGCGTCTGCTGCGTTCGCTCTATGACGAAGGAAGTACGCACAAGATGCCGGTACGAATGCGGGTCGATTACAACCACCGGACCATTCGCGTCGACAACGCGGCCACGTACGCGCTTATGAAATATACCCCCCACACGCGAGACATCCATCTCCACGTCGTGGGAGGAGGAAATCACCTTTTCAAGACCGCAATTCGCCGGGTCAACGCACAGGCGGAGAAAATCGTTGCCGAGGACAACGACACCATGTGACCCCAGCATCCGCGTCTCGAAGCTCTGGCACATCGGTACTTCCGGGCGAAGACGAACCAGGCGCGAGAAGCGCTGACTCCAGTACTGCGCTCTTGCCAGAGGAATCGTTACGCACGGCGTTGAATGCCCGCACGAACCAGGTCGTATGGGAGCATCGCGTGCCAGGACCGTTATCGCATCTTGCGAGACTCGCCCGGTGGACCGTTGTTGTTTATGTCATCGTTGCGGTCCTGTGGGTCGTTCTCTCCGACCACCTGCTGCGCGCACTCTTTGTACAACCCGCTCGCGCCACCATTGCAACCTTCAAGGACAGCGCGTTCGTTGTCGTATCGACCATCATGCTGTATTCCATGCTCAACGCGCAGATCCGTCGACTTCAAAAGGAAGAACTGGTTCGTATCGGGATCAGCCGTGACCTCGAGGAACGCGAACAGTTCTTGCAGGCCGTCCTGCGCAGCGCAACCGCGGGTTTCTGGGAGCTCGACCTGCGGGGAAACATCATCGACGTCAACGAAGCGTATTCGAAGATGAGCGGATATTCGCGCGAGGAACTTTTGGCGATGAATGTCGCCGACATTGACACAACGAAATCGCCTGAAGACGTGATCGCGCATATCCGTGCGGTCGCAGACACTGGCGGGGAGATCTTCGAGGCGGTCCATCGTCGTAAGGATGGAAGCACCTTCCCGGCCGAGATCAGCACGAAGTACCTTCCCGCTCGAGGCGGACGCGTGGTCGCTTTCAATCGAGATCTCACCGACCGCAATCGCGCGATCGACGCGCTCGAACAGCGCGTCCACCTGCAGCAACGCCTTGAACAGATCGCCACGGCAGTACCCGGCGCAATCTGGACCCTGGAACGACGCCAGGACGGAACATTCACGGTACCCTACGCCAGCCCGTCGCTTGAGGGGCTCACGGGATATACCCCGGAAGATGTGAGTCTCGGCGTGGAAACCATCCTGTCCTGCATCCACCCGGAAGACCGCGCAGGACTGCTGGCTCAGATTGCTCGATCGGCACGCGAGATGACGGCACTCGACGTGGAAGTCAGACTCAATCACCCGGCGCGTGGAGAGATCTGGGTTGAAGGGCGGTCCGCTCCTCAACGCACCCCGAGCGGTTCCACGATCTGGCACGGCTATGCGCACGACATCACAGCGCGCAAGAACACCGAAGTTCGACTGCGACAACTGTCGCTGGCCGTCGAGCAGAGTCCGGCCAGCATCATCATCGCTGACACGTCGGGGCTCGTGGAATACACCAATCCTCGTTTTACGCAGGTCACAGGCTGGACGTCGGATGAGGTGCGCGGCCTCTCCTTCGAACTGTTGAAAGCGGGCGATGCCTCGGACATCCATCCACCGGCTGACTGGCTCCATCTTACGGCCGGACAGATGTGGTACGGAGAGGTCAACAATCGGAGAAAAGATGGTACGCCGCTTGCCGAATTTGCGACCGTCTCTCCGGTGGTAAACGAGGTCGGGCGCGTCACACATCTGCTGGCGGTTCTCGAAGACGTGACAGAGCGCCATCTCCTTGAAGCGCAGAGTCGCCACTCACAGAAGATGGAAGCAATGGGCCTCCTCACCGGAGGCATCGCACACGACTTCAACAATATCCTCCAGGTGATCCTGGGCTGGGTTTCATTCCTGCACAGCGAGGCGGAACTCCCAACCGAGCTCTGCGAACCCATCCGCGAGATCGGCGACGCGGCGAACCGCGCCTCGGCCCTCACGCGTCAACTGCTGGCATTCAACCGTCGTCACTCACTTGCGCCACGCACGGTGAACCTTGTCGACCTGCTCACCGGAATCACGCGCATGTTGCGGCGGGTGCTCAGCGGTGGCATCGCCATCGAGGTCGTGGAGTCGCCCAGTCCGGTCTACGTCCACGCAGACCCGGCGCTGCTCGACCACGCGCTGGTCAACCTTTCACTGAACGCTCGTGACGCAATGCCACGCGGAGGGCGACTGTTCCTGGAGTGCTTTGCTGCAACGTTCCAGGACCCCGTCGACGAAATGCATCCTGAGCGGCAGCCAGGCAATTTTGCCTGCGTGGCGGTACGCGACACGGGATGTGGCATCACGCCAGATGCGCTCCCACACATCTTCGAACCGTTCTACACAACAAAGTCAGAGGGAAGAGGAACGGGGCTCGGTCTTGCCACCGCGTCGGGAATCGTGCGACAGCACGGAGGCTGGATCGAAGTCGAAAGCACACTGGGTGAAGGGACAACTTTCCGGATCTACCTGCCCCGCGAAGCCGAACTCGACCGCACCGACATACCCGAGGCGCAGCTGGCCGTCCAGGGAGGAAATGAAACCATTCTGCTGGTCGAGGACGAAACCAACGTATGCGAACTCATCCGACTGGTTCTCACGCGGCTTGACTACACGGTCTACACCGCCGCAACGGCCAGCGCGGCCATCACGGAGTTCGAGCGCCACCGCGACGCGTTTGACATGCTGCTGACAGACGTGGTGATGCCAGGGGAGATGAACGGGCGCGAACTGGCCGAGCACCTGAAGCTGGAAAAACCGTCGCTGCGCGTGCTCTACATGACGGGGCACACTTCTCTACCGATGCTCGCCAACGTCGGAGAAGATCTGCTGGCCAAGCCGTTCACGCGGTCTGAACTCGCGCAGTCTGTGAGACGAGTTCTTGACCGCGCGCCGCAGAAGACGGATGACGGCGCGAGCGATGCGGCGTTGGAGAGAGCACCTGCAAACGGTTGAGGGAGAATGCGTGCCGTTTTCCGGCACGCGGGGGACCGCTCGCTCAGCGCTCGATAAGGACGGCGGTTCCCATCCCGCCTCCCACGCAGAGTGCGGCCAGGCCACGGCGGACCGATACCCGCTCCATCTCGTGCAACAGCGTGACCAGGATACGTGCACCGGACGCACCGACCGGATGGCCCAGGGCAATCGCCCCGCCGTTCGGGTTGGTGATGCCCGGATCCAGGCCCAGCTCACGAATCACCGCCAGAGACTGTGCCGCAAACGCCTCGTTGAGTTCAGCGCGCTCGATGTCTTCGAGCTTCCAACCCGCGCGGCGCAACGCCTTGCGCGTGGACTCGATCGGCCCGAGCCCCATGTAGTACGGGTCAAGCGCCGTGGTTGCGTGCGAAACAATGCGCGCCAACGGCTTGCACCCGTGAAGCTTGACAAATGACTCGCTCACCACGACGAGTGCGGCTGCACCGTCGTTGATGCCGGAAGCGTTACCGGCCGTGACCGTGCCATC
>JAJXVI010000285.1 GCA_021782195.1 bacterium
TACCCGGAAGAAGCGGAACTGGCGCAATGACCGTTTCTCGGGTACTCAGCGCAGTCTGCACGGCGGTGACAATTGCAGACACCGATGATTCCGAGGTGCGGATCGCGGCACATACGGGGTCTGCGTGAGGTGCAAAGAGCGAGCCCACCGGATCAAGGAATTCAGGACTGCCCACGCGCCCAAGACACGCAAAATGTATCTCGTCAGAGGCCGCCACAATGGTGGCGAGTACCGCCCGCGCGGCCTCCGCGGAAGAATTCGCGCGGGTTGCAATCGATGGCAGGCGACCCAGGAGGCTCATGCGTCGCCGGGTCAGCGCCACGGAAAGCGAACTGCTCGCCCCTTCACGCACCTGGGCGCGCTGACCGGTCGCACTTGTGTCCAGTGACGCTGAATCCATGTCGAATTGGTCCTATATCATCGGTTCGGCGCGAGCACGTGATTCCCTCGCCACGGCCGTCTATTGCTGGCCAGCATCCACGCACCCGGCCGGGGTGCAACGCATCCCGTTTTGCTGGGAGCAGGCGGGGACGTGGCGCGGCCTTCCCGGTCGGGGCTATCGGACGCCCGGCACCCCGTGAGATGGCAAGGGAGAAACCGCAGGGCGGGCAACCGCCGATCGAGACGACGCGGAAATGTCGCGGCACTTCCTGAGAATTCAGGAATCTTTCAGCTCATCCTGGTATCCTCGGGGCGAGAAGTTTCTCAAGGAGTACTTGATATGATCAACATGAGCGGTCCCAACCTCATCTCCCACGTTGCAACGCCTGTTCGCCTGAGTGCCCCGCCCGCACCGAGCGGTCCGGTAGAAAACCGTCACATTGAAGACGCCATCAACATCGCTGCGGAAGCCGGCGTCACCGGGGGCGTCGCGGCAGCCACTTCCGCACTGGCGCCGGCGGCTGCTGGTGGACACGCTCTTGCAGTCCTCGGGTTCGGAGTTGCGGCCGCCGTTGCAGGTTGCCTCGCAGGCACCTACGTGGCTGAGAAGGCCTCTGAAATCGCCGCTCGTGCCGGGCACGTCAGTCACTCCCCGGACGAGATGATCATCTACCCGGTCGTCGGCGCCGTCACCGGTACCGTCGCAGCCGCGGGTGCAGCACTTGCCACAGGCTTTGCTGGCGCCAGTCCGCTGATTACAGCCGCTGTCGCCGGCGGTGCAGTCCTGGGTCTGTACGGCCTGGCCAGCCTCAAGCACTGACAGCCCGCGTCCGAAAGTCGCGAAGGGCTTCGGACACCCTGGTTCCCGGCCGACCCCCCGAAAGCCAGAAGCCGCCAGTCTCACAACAACGTGAGTGGCGGCTTCTTCCATTCAGCGCGGGGGGGAGACGCTCGTTCAGCGGGATAGCAGACGCTCGTTCAGCGCGAGGGGACACGTTCGACGACTGGCACATCAAACGTCGGGGGCACGAATCCCGAGTGTCAGAAGGTGGCCCCGCGGGTCGGCAGGCGCAGGGAGGCCAGGAGCGCCACCAGCATCGCCGGAATGAACATCCAGATGGGCGGCTCGGGAAGCACAACCGAGGCAGAAAAGTAGATTGGACCTTGCAGAGCATTGTTGGCAGTCCACAACCACTGCGCACCGGCGGCGAGGTTTGGTGGGGTAATGTAGGAATAGCTGTAAGCGGTCGGGGTTACGTAGGACTGACCAAAGCCCAGCGTACTGACCTCCATGGTCTGTGGCTGCGACACGAGGGACACCGTGCTGGTACCGTTGGTGAGCGAAAAACTGCCGATGAAACCATAACCACCGACGCTGTAGGTGGTCTGAGCAACCACGTGCACGAACAGGGGACCGGGGGCCAGATCGACGACCGTCGAACCGTTGGTACTGGCTGCAGCATTTGGATTGCCAGTGTTTGAGGCTATCAGGGTCCCGGTCTGCGTGTCACTGGTGCTCACATAGAACGATACGCTGGACATCGTGCTCGGCGAAGCGTTCGAGCCGTTCACCATCGCAGACCAGGTCACTGTGACAGGGACTGCCTGTGCAACACCTGAGAACCCGACCAGGAGACACAGCATCAAGACGTACATGCTGGCTCGGAACAGTTTCACGGAAACCTCCCACGTTCACCGAATAAAGACCCATCAACCACACAAGCATGCAGACTCTACCACAAGTTCGGACACTTTTCAATGTATGCCGAAGCATAAAGCCACGGCTCTCTCCCTGATGCGTGAGAACGCGGTCTCGAAAGGGAGTTTAGAATGTGAACTGCGATCACGCGATGTGTCTCACGCAAATCCGCACGCTTCTCACGCTGTCGTCGACGGAACTCCGGCCGTCCGAGGGAGTGGCTCACACCCGTCCTCTTGAGGCGCACAGGGTAGCTCGGGAATGTCGCTCTGGCAGATGATGGACTGTTCTCGCCAGCGCCAGAGAATATAGGCCGCCACCACGAAAAGGCCGATTGTGAGGCCCACCCACAAACCGAAAGCACCGAGACCGCGACCGAAGCCGAGCCAGAATCCGACAGGCAGACCGACGACCCAGTAGCCGACAAGAATCGCAACCACGGGTGACCTTGTGTCGCCAAGGCCGCGAAGTGCGCCGGCCCCGACGACCTGCAGGCCGTCGGCAACCTGGTAGATCGCCACCAGGTACAGGAGGCGTTGTGCAAGTGCAACCACCACGGGATCTGCAGTAAAGATGCTCACGATCGGACGACTTGCAAGCACGAGCACAAGTCCCGAACAGGCCATGATGACGGCGGACAACGCCAGTGAGACGTAACCGCACGCGCAGGCTTCCTTCCGGCGTCGCGCCCCCAGATGGCTTCCCACGACCACTGCGGCCGCACCCGAGAGCCCCAGTGGCGCCATGTAGGTGAAACTCGTGATATTCAGGACGATGGTATGCGCTGCGGCCGGTACGACGCCGAGATGACTGAGCATCGCAGTCGCCACGGAAAACACCGATGCTTCAAGCGTCACGTGCACGCCGGCGGGACCGCCAATCTTGAAGAGCCGCACCAACCCGGAAAGGATCGAGGGAGGCGGCGAGGGCGACGCCGAGGTGGGGACGGACCGCGAGAGCGCCCGCCGGTCGCGGCGGATTGTGTACCACGCAAGACTCACGGCCATGAGGGTGCGTGTGAGGGTGGTCGCGAGGCCGGCGCCTGCCACACCCAGTGCCGGAAGCCAGCCGGGTACACCAAAAATGAGGACGACGTCGAAGACGACGTTCGAAGCGATGGCCAGAAGCGTAATCACGGTTCCGGGACGCGGGCTTCCGGTGGCCTGCAGGTACTGCCGATAGGCGACGAACACGAGAAATGGGAAGAGACTCGGGGAAAGGGTCACGAGAAACGCGGACGCTGAAGTGGTCAGTGCCGGTGCAAAGTGAAAGATTGCGAGGTGACGCGCAATCCACAGCAGTGCAACGACCAGGGGCACCGACAGGATCACCGACAGGTAGAGCCCCGTACGAAGCCAGTAGCGGCATTGCGCCTCATCGCCGGCCCCCTGCGCGTTGGAGACGAGAAAGTCAAGCGCATACAGGGTGCCCATCCCAAAGAGGGTGAACACGTAGAAGATTGCGTTGCCGAGCCCTGCTCCCCCGATGGCCTGCGGGCCAAGTCGTCCGACCATGAACATGTCAATCAGGATCATGACCATCTGCCCGACCTGCCCGACCATGATGGGCAGCGCCATTTCCAGAATGGGCGGCAGGTGGCGTCGGATCGACCGGATGGAGGAGTGATTGCTCAGCACGACAGTCCGCAATCATTCGCCCGTTGTCCGCTTCCTCCTTTATCGCCTGGCCGCGCGCAACTGCGTGCAGCACCTGCCGGCTCCTGGTTCGGCGTCAACCAGCTAACCATAGCTTCCAGCACCCGGACGCTTGCGAAACCGCGCGATTCAGAGGCCCAGTCGTCTCAGAAACCGCGCGATTCAGAGGCCCAGTCGATTCAAAAGCCCTCTTGGCGACTCACAATGCGCGCCTTCCTCGAAGCACACCGCCTTGTAGAAATCACACGCCAGGCAACTTGCAAGCTTGCCTGCATAGGTTCCCTGCACCTTTCCCCCGCACATCGTACCGGCCACAGTCCAGCAACTACGCCCCCCGTTCTGTCCGTGGTTGGCTCCGTCAAGGCGTCGCTCGGTAGCCGCAGGGCACACCCCGAGCTCCGCAGTGCGCCCTCCACCCGGTTGACGCCCACACTTCTTCACTTCCCAGCAGTTCCTCATCGACTTGCCTCCCCACTCTGATTGACCCCACGAGGCACTTCCACCGTAAACTCGCCGCAGGACCCTCGCCGCAGGACCCTCGCCGAAGGGTGCTCGACGCAGATACGAGCACGCCTGTGTCCGCTTCATCACGCCATGCAGGCCGGTCGTCAACCCCCCAAGCGTAAAGCCCCCAAGCGTAAAGCCGAGCACTCACAAACCCGACGGCGCAGCACAGAGCTACGGTTGTACGGCCCGCGCCGGAAAGAATCCACATCTGTGGATTCTTTCCGGATATTCGTTGCGATACCCCCATTTTCCAGCGACAATATTCCCTGCGAAAATGGAATCTTCCTCAATTTCATGAATCCCTGACGCACGCCAACCCACGCGCGCCGAGATGCACGAACCATCCGTGCCGGACCTCCGCGCGAGGCACTCAACAAGAATGGGAAACAGGCGCCAGATCACGGTTTCACGCGGGCCACGCGGACCGGGAAGGCACAAAGAGCGAGTCCCCGAGGGGCCACGATGC
>JAJXVI010000286.1 GCA_021782195.1 bacterium
CCGTTTCGGTCCGTGACACTGTAACGCTCACCGGCGTCGCGCATGCCAATCCAGTCGATGAGCCCCTCAGTTGCCTCCAAGGCGCGGCTGGTTCGGATTAGGTCGATGAAGAATTGATTGCTTCCGTACAGATGTTCTGTCTGTCCCGCGAAAAGGCTGGACTCCCTTAGAAGGCGGGTGCGGTACTCCTTGGTCAGCCCAAAGGCGACCTCCATCCCCCCTTTCGTGAGCACCCATCCTTTGACGTTGCGGGGCAGGAAATCGAGCGACAGGGACTCGGTCCACCCCTTTTGCCTCAAGGTGCGAAAGGCGGCATAGAGGGTGGGTTGCTCGTAGTGCAGCAGAACACTGAGTTGTTCCGTCGTCAGCAGGCTGTAGCGGTAGAGGGCGAGCAGTATCTCGCGTTCAATGTGGCGAGGCACAAACATGGGCTTCCTCCTTTCCGGGGGCGGCGGATGTGGACAAATGTCCCGAAGTCGGACGGCTGTCACGGCGCGCCCCGCGCGGGATGTGGGGACTTAGGCGAGTCCATCACGATGCGTAAGACTGTGCCAAAGGCTATGCACAACCTTGTGCGTAACCCTCTGTGGGCCAAAAGGGGCGGAGGGGACGTTTTAGGTCTGGAATGTGTTGGTTCCCCGGACTTTTGCGGGGGGATACATGGCCAGAATGTCGTCGTCGACCTGTTCGGCGGGACGGCCATCTGCCTCATCCGAATGTGCCTTTGCCTGCTCTGCCCATGCCGCATTGCCTGATGGCATGAGCGGACTTTGCATGGAGAACAGTTCCGTCGCACCGCCGTCCTGCTTCGTACGCACGAGCGCGTTCATCTCCGGGAGCGCCATCAGGTCGCGCGACGACACGTCCGGTTTCAGCCACCGGGTCAACCGATCCGCATCCGGGCCCCCCAGCTGCAGCAAAATGAGCGTGCCGACGTTGCCGAGAATGCCCGCTAGGATGGGGTCGGGAAGTTGGTCCAAGTACTGCGTGGCCAAGAACAGCGACAGGCCGAATTTGCGGTCTTCGGCGAGGATTTTTTGCAGCACGTTGACCGCATAGAGGTGGCTCTCATCGCCAAAGAAGATGTGCAGTCGAGACCGGTGCTCGGGGCGTCGCTTGCAGGTGAAGTGCAGGTCGATGAGGTAGAGACCGGCGATGATTTTCACGGCGTCCGTGGTGCAGCCCGACCCGTCGATGAGCACAATGTGCCCGTCATCCATAATGGTGCGCGTGTCGACGGCGCTTTTGGTCTGGCCGAGAATCCGACGCAGCGATGGGTAGGTCGTGAGCGCGCCAAGCTTGTTCCAAAGGGGGCCCAGGTGATCCGCGATATTGCGGATTTCTGCAAATTCCCCGGTCCAGAATTGCTGCAGGTGGGGCGCAAGGTTCGGTACGATCCGGTCGCGAAAGCGATCATCCGAGAACAGGTGCGCGATGCCAAGCACCGTTTGGGGCGGGGCGCTCAGCAAGGAGAGCACGTTGTTGCGAAGATAATGCTCCGAGCGTGGCCGCGATCCCGGCCAGAGTTCCTGCAGGGTGGTGACAAACTCTCCTGTGATGGCCTCCGCGTCCGACTTGTGCTCCATGCGAAATAGGTTGAGTCCACGTGGGAACGGCGTGGGTCCGAGGGGAATCAGATGCACCTTGTCGTGCAGAGAAGGTGGGATGTGGGACAAGAGTCGTTCGATTGCGCCGCCATGCGGATCGAAGAACGTGAAGCCAGGCGCCGTGTCCGGATGGACTTTCATCTCCTCGACCATGCCGAGCATGATGTGCAGCAGCGTCGTTGTCTTGCCAGAGCCCGTGGCCCCGGCGAGAAACGTGTGCTTGGCCGCCTGTCCAAGCGAAATGTGAATCTCGCGGCCCTCTGCGCCGGGGAAGTTGGACCAGCCAAGCCGCAGTCCCTTGGTCAGAGCGGGAGGTGGCGGCAGGACAATCCCCTGCGTCGTGACGACGTGCGCAAATCCAGGGTGTTCATGATCTGGCAGGTGGACAAGCGACGCCAGTTCTCCGGAAGTCCAACACATCGGCCGCGTCGCGGTACCACGTTGCATCGCCCTGGCCAGGCGTCGTTTGCCGATTCGACTCGGCACCAGTCGACCCTCGCTTCGCAGTTGCGCCATGGCGCTGAGCATCGCGTGCAGATGACCCCGAGCACTGGTGGATCCGGTGGCAAGAAGACGAACGGACACCTGAAAGGGGCGCTCGGTAGCCTTGATGCGGGATTGCACAAGGGGACGGATGTTGACGTACGGATCGGGCGCAGGATGCACTGGTTGCTTGGGACGGGGAGACGTGCCAAACACTTCTGAGAGCACCTCGGAAAGCGAGAACCCAGAGCCGCCCTTTTGTCCGAGCGGTCGGCTCTTGGCGGCGATGACCCGCTGAAATCGTCTGTCGCGCATCGGCGTCATCCAGACTTCGAGCACCCATTGGCTCGCGGTGTCCTGCCCCATGGCGACTAGAATCCCGTCGAGCGGGTCGCCGTGGCCGCCAATTCGAAACGAGGCTAGGGGCAACCAGGTTTCCAGGCCCTGTCCGCCCTTGCGAAAGGCGATGGCGAGGGCACGTCGGTCTACTGCAGGCGATGTCGGAAAAGGGCTTGGTTCGGAAATCAGGTGCACGTGTGGATAAGAGACACGAAACGCCGAGCGAAACGAGTCGTCGCGAGACGCCGGGATGCCAAACAGAAGCCGAACCGTCGATTGCCCCGCCTCTTTCAGCAGCAGGAACCGAAAGGGAAGAGGACGTTGCCAGCCAAGCTTGCCTTTCTGCCATCCGATTTCTGCGAGGGACTGAATCAAGGTGTGCGCCTGCTTCGGGGTCGTCGTGTTGTCCGTCGGTAACGCCAGGTGGTAATAGGTGAATCTCTCGGCAGGATCACGCTTCTCTTTCTTAATGGATGGGTTCATGGGGCCACGCCTTCTTCGTGGTTTGTCGGCAGGGCATAGTTTGAGATGAGCAGTTCCCCGGATTTGCGCCCGCCCTTTTGACGGCTGATGGAGTAGAGAACGTCAACTGAGTCCATCGGGAAGTCAGCGTACCAGTGACGCACCTCCGGGTGGTCATTGATGCTGAGCAGCCACTTTCCCTGAACGCTCGCCAGTGTGTCTCGTAGGCGTAGGTGATCTTCCTTGGCAAACGGGTGCTGGTGGTAGCCTGTAAGATCGAAGTAGGGGGGATCACAATAGAAAAACGTGTCGGGTCCATCGAAGCGCGGAATTACGTCGTGAAAAGGTCGGTTTTCGATGTAGACCCCGCGCAGGCGTTCATGAGCCAGTTCCATGCGGGGTCGAATGCCACCAAAATCGAATGCAGGCTTTCCTCGACCATATCCCCAGTCGATGGCGTTGTTGTACTTTCCACCGAAGTGACTTTGAATGCGGTAAAAGAAATCATAGGCGCGGGTGAGCGGATCGCGCTCGAGTCCTCGACGCTCCATGATGTGTACGAACTCCTCCCGCGAATAGAGCGTCCAGTCAAACTGTTGCAAGAAACCCTCGACGTCCGATTTCACCACGGAAAAGAAGTTCATCAGTTCGGTATTGACGTCGGCAATCACCTCCACTTTTGATTTGGGCTTTGCGAAGAACACCCATCCAGCCCCGAAAAACGGCTCCACATAACAGATGTGTTCCGGAATACGGGGCAGGATGATGCGGCGCAGTCGTGCCTTGCCGCCCTGCCACTTGATGGGACTTGGGACCATGGGACGCACCTCCTGAGTGACAGCAAAAGGCAGCGACATCGGTCGCTGCCTTCGTGTGGAACCTTCTTATTTCCACATTGCCATCGTACCTCGCCGGATAGGGGTCTTTGGTGCAGAAGGTGCGCCAGCCGGGTGCCATGAGTGGCTCGCTATTTTTGGAGGCATTCAATTGGAATCCGAATGAGTGCAAAATTTGACTTGATGACATGGGCGAAGCAGAGGTAATCTCGGACAGACAAGTGGACACTGGAGGGAAATCACGTGTGTGAACTGGCGAGAACACTGCTGGCGGAGAAGCTCATTGACGATTTTTATGAGGATGATTTGCGGCCACGAAATGCCTTGGATGAAGTGAAAAAGGAATGGACGGAGGAACTGAAGCAACTGCTGCCAACTGAAAAGTGGAATCTCTTGTTTCTCTGGGAATCGCAGACGGTGGAGGAGGGCGGAAAGGAACTTCGGCGATTTGCGAATTTTGTTGCAATGCTCTTGATGCAAGGTGTCCATGTGGAGCAGGATGGGGCGGACGAAGCGGGCCAGGATGAACCGTGAGAAATCGATAGGCTGGGGCAACTCAAAACGACTGGGTATTCAGTGGAGTGTGGGAATGGTTGCTCCCATGACAAGCCGTTCTGCAAACATCTGCGCGTCCCGTTCAAGCGGACAGTCTTGTGGTGCCCGCCATTCCAGGATTAGCGGTTTTGAATCCCGATGAAGTACGTAGTGCCCGATGCCATGAGCCACAAATTCATGCTGTTTGGGCAGAGGGGAGTCTTCGTCGTATCCAACATATGCGTGAGCATCGTGCCAGACATAGATGCCCCACAGGCCGTTTGGCGTCTTTCTCGGCATAAGTACGATTTGGAGATATCGGCTCAAGACAAACGGGTTGCTCGTCCGATATCGGCTGACGAGCGCATCTACTGCCTGATGAATCATGACCGGATCCATCCTTGCATCACCCACCCCGGGCTTGTTGAATGTAATTTT
>JAJXVI010000287.1 GCA_021782195.1 bacterium
TCACCCTCAAAGCTGGCCGACTCAATCCGCACGTCGAGCTGGCCGTCCACGGCCGCCCGCGTCAACGCCTCGATCTGCGTTGTGAACTGCTGCAAGGTGCGGCGCATCCTTTGCATCGCCTGTCCGACCACGTCGTACTCGGAGCGAGGTTCAACCTCCACCCCGAGGTTCCCGCGCGCCATCTGATCGGCTCGTTCGGCCAGTCGATTTGCATTGTCGACAATGTGGTCAAAAGCCGTCGCGACCAGACCGATCTCGTCACGGCGCTCCATTGCCGCACGCTCGCGCACGTCTCCCAGGGCGACGCGCTCCGCAACTCCAGAGAGAATCACCAGCGGACGGCTGAGCGCATATCCGAACCACGCGAGACCGGCCACTGCGGCCAGCACAAAGATGATGGGAATAACGACAAGACAGAGGGTCACCTGGCGTGTCAGTCGCATTGCCGCGAGCAACTGGCTGTGTGCGGCCTCGACCCGACCCTCGATGGCCAGATGAAGGCACCCTCCCAGGTCCCGGTCTGCCTTTCGCAGTGAAGAGCGCAAAACGGTCGTCGTATCCGCACCCAACGAAACCACGCGGCCGGCGAGGTCCTCCCACTGATCCAGGCTTGCCTTCAGGGCAGGAACGCGCGCCTCGTCGCCCGTCACCGGCGTATGGCTGATCGCGTCTCGCGCAGCGGTCAGCGCGGTGACGTCCGGCGGAGTAGAGCGCGCGGCCCGGTCGGCGGCGTCAAGCGCGGCGAGCGACTTCACCAGTGCTGCAGACGGACCGAGACCGTCGCGACGAAGTGCGCTCAGGCTGCGATCAATGCCAAGAACCTGCCAGATCAGCAGCAAGCCTGCGAGAAGTGCCATCAGTCCGATGCCCCCGAAACAGATGAGCAGCTTTACGGAAATCCGTTGGTCCCAGTACCAGCGCATGAAGGGTTGCACTATCGGGTACCTCTTCCCAGCCAGAATCTATCCACCACTCCCTGTTATCGACCCGGAGGCGAGGCACATGAACCGGTTTGTCGAGTGACCCGTTTCCGTGGCGATCCGCGTGAAACGCACGCAGTGCGGGAAACGCCCCGGCGTCGATCCTGAAGGGCGAAAAAATCTCCGCAGGGAGTCAGCAAGTCCGGTCGAATCAGGCCTCGTGACGAACCTGGCAGAGGTGGAGCGCGCAGTGCGGGACTGGCGGGAAGAGCGGTGTGCCGCGGCGTGCCCGCAGTGTCCGATCAATTGTTGCAAGGGACGCCTCAACCCCCGCCTCGAAAACCTCGACGCGTTCCCAGACCTCCCCGTGGTGCGACGCGCCTCCGACCCCCGTCCCGCGAACGGCGGCTCGTACGTGGCCGACCGACGTTTCCTCTGGTGGGGAGGACGCTTCCTCGTCGGACAGTGTCCGCACCTGCGCGACTCCCGCTGCACGATCCACGAACATTCGGCACGTCCGCGCGACTGCTGCGAGTATCCCATGCACGTTCAGGGCTTCGCGGGCAGCCCCATCATCAACATCGAGAACTCGTGCTGGATCTTCGGGCAACCAGAACACCGACAGGCAGCGGAGGAGCTTGCCCGCACGCTCGGCGTGCCGTGCGTGTTTCACGGCCAGGAAGCCTCCGTCTGAAGCACACAGAAGGTCAGACCGACACCACCCGGCGCGGGCTTGAGCAGGCAGGCGGTGAAGGGGTCCCAGGCTACATCGAGCCCGAGCCCGGAACATTCACACTGTCAGAACGCCGAACGAAAAACTGGCAGGACCGCCGAGACCAGCGCCGCGTGCAGGGCGCCGCCGTACTCCACATACCAGATCCCGAGAAAAGCGCCACCGACCGCAGTCACGAGCGCCGGTTTCCAGCCTCTTCGAGGATTGAAGACAAGCCACACCAGGTTGGAGAATGGAAACGTGAACACCGACAGCCATCCCCAGAATGCGCTCGTCAAAAAGCACTCTGCCACCCACCAGGCGGTGCCGGCCAGCAAGATGAGTCCGCCCACCGTGAACAGTATCAATGCGCCTGCCGGCATCATTCGCACCTCACATCGCGAAAATCTCCGTACAGGCTTCGTCGCTCTTGCCCATCAAGACCTGCATGTGCCCGATTCGTGTTCATCATCCGCCGATCACGGCGACATTCGGCAGCGGCACGCCTTCAACTGGACGGATCGCGTCGTACACGCAGGCTTGCTCGGCCCCCCTGGAATGGAGCACGAGGTCGCCCTGGTCCGCGCACACGAACCCTTCGTCCGACACCGCGCCGTGAAGACCGAGGGTCGCGATGAGGTTTCCCCTTTGCGCGGCGCAAACATCGACCACGCCTCCTGTGACAACAAGCGCGGAGTGGCGCCCGTGACGCCGCAAGCACGCCGAACGCCCTGGAGCCAGAACTGTGCGCAGGGCCGAGAACTGCTGTTCCTCGTGCAGACGCTGCCAGGCCACTCCATCGGCAACCTCTCGAAGGTCGGGGTCGCCACGCGCCTGAAAGTCCTCGGGGACAAGCGCGCGCCAGGCATTTCCACGTTTCATGACCGCCAGCGCTTCCTCGACGCGCCGCCTCGTGACCTTGCCGGGACGCGGATGACGGCCGAGAAAGACATCGCTGAGCGACCAGGTCTGGTCGCCCGTCGCGACGGTCGCGCCACGAGGGCCGGTGGCCGTTCCCTTGAATTCGCGAAACCAGCCCACGGCGTCACTCCCCGCGCCGCGTACGTTGCCAAAGAGCGCGTGACTTCTGCCCTCGCGCATGACCACGCGTTCCCCTACCCGGGGTTGATGGATCCCGACAAGACCCAGGGAAGGCGCAAGCTGGCCGTTGTCGTCAACCCCGAAACCCGCCAGGTCGACGACGTTGAGCCCCTCGAGCATGAGCGTCTCCACGACGCTCGCCACGGATTGCATTTCCGCGACGCGGGAAAGAAGATGACTGAGCAAAGCGTCGAGGCCGGCGTTCAGAAGCGGAGGCGTCTCCACTCCGGGCGATGGCGCCTCGAGGCGAATCACGCGCCGGTCGCGCCGTGCCAGGAGGGTGCGAACGCGATCGAGATCCGCCCCCTCGTTCAAACAGCCGAACAGGCCGGTGCCGCGTGGCATGCGCAGCACTTCGTACCCCTCTTCTACGCCGACGTGAAGCTGCCAGGACAACGACTCCGCCGCCTCCAGGTCTTTCATGACCATGCCGAGCGATGGTCCAAAGTCGCGCACGTGGCGCGTACCGAGGGCCGCTTCAGGGAAATGGTCCACAAGCCAGAAGAGCGGCAGGGGGGTACCGTTCACGTCAAGGACGGTGGAGTGACGCGGGTCGTCGCTGTTGTACCAGCGCTCCGAAACGGGCTCGGAGGGGGCAAAGTCGAGGGGGCGTCCAAGGTGGCGCAAGATGCTCGAGCTCACTGCGGGTGGGCCCCAGTTGTATCCGTCACGTCCCGCACGAATGTTGGTGGGGAAGGCGACCGCACCGCCAAGCCTCAGCAGATGGCCGGCGGCCTCGAGGAGTCGCGCGTGCCAGGCGTCTACTTCCCTGAGTGCGTTACGCGCGGCCGCACGAGCAAGTGGAGCTCTGAACACCAGGGCAATCCAGGCGCGCTGGGGGTCGTGCTCGGGCAGCTTCGTGAAGCGCTCCAGCAGCTCGGCAACCAGACCCGGGTCGCCATCCAGGGCGGGGCGATACTCCGCGGGAACCGCGAGCTCGGTTGCCGACATGCACGTACTCCTTCTTGTTGCGAACTGCACAGGCGGACCACGCTGCACAGGGTGTCCACGGGGCGATTCGAACCCTCGTCGCAGGCTCCCTGCCTGGGACGAGCCGAGCCGCGGCGAAGTTCCCGCGCCAGGGTCGGGCAAGACGCTGCAGGGGTCGGGCAAGACGCTGCAGGGGTCGGGCAAGACGCTGCAGGGGTCGAGCAAGACGCGACTGGGCACGGGAGAGCGAGACGCTGCAACGGTCGAGCAAGACGCGCCAGATGTGGTTTACGGCACGCGTCTGGAAGGAATCAGAGCGACCGCTCCCTAAGCGCCGTTCATGTCGATTCTTCGCCCTTTCCAGGCGCTGCGGCCGCGCCCCGACCTGGCGTCCCAGGTGGCCGCTGTTCCCTATGACGTGGTCAACCGCGAGGAGGCAGCCACCCTCGCACACGACAATCCGTACAGTTTTCTGCACGTATCGCGCGCGGAAATCGATCTCGATCCGCACGTGGCGCCCTACAGCGACGAAGTCTACACAAAGGCAGCCAGCAATTTCCACGACTTCGTGAATCGCGGCGTGCTGATCCAGGACGACGCACCCTCACTGTATCTGTATCGCCTGCAGATGGGGAGCCACGTACAGGTGGGTATCGCAGCAACCTTTGCTGTGGATGAGTACGACTCCGGCCTCATCAAGAAACATGAAAAGACGCGAAAGGACAAGGAGGACGATCGTACGCGCCACATCCTGCAGTTGCGCGCCCAGACCGGCCCCGTCTTCCTGGCTCACCGACCGCACCCGGGTCTCGAACCGCTCGTCACCGCCGAGATGGAGGCCCCACCCCTCTACGGGTTCACAGCACCCGATGGAATCGTGCACACGCTCTGGAAGGTGCAGAATTCAGAGGCTTTCATCTCGATCTTTGCGGACATGCCCAGCCTGTACATCGCGGACGGCCACCATCGCGCGGCCAGCGCAGCCCGCACGCGTGAACAGCTTCGAAGCGAGAAG
>JAJXVI010000288.1 GCA_021782195.1 bacterium
GTTGCCTTCCGGATTCGACGTCGTGATCCTGTCAAACATCCTGCACGACTGGTCGCCCGAGCAGGGACTGACGTTGCTACGACGCGCGCACGAGGCTCTTCGCGAGGGGGGACGGGTCGTGGTCGCCGAGTGGATGCTAGACGACGATCGCAGCGGACCGTTGCTGGCAGCGTTGCTCTCACTGTGCATGCTCATCGAGACTGATGGTGGTGAGAATCCGACCGCTCTGGAGGTGGCGGATCTCATGACGCGTGTCGGATTCGAGGACGCGGAACGGGTCGCATTGCAGTTTCCACACTGCGCCGTGGTGGGGCGTCGTCGGGTTGCCATCGAGACCCGGCTGGCCCCGTAGCGAACGTCTACGCCATCTGCGTGAGGGTCGTCTGCGCCTGTTCCTGGGTATTCAGTGCTGCCACCTGGGCTGCGTACGCGTGCAGGGCCATCATTGGAGCAACGGTGTCGGTGATGAGGTTGTTGGAGAATACGGTCGCTCCACCGATGTTGCTGGGGGGCACCCCTGGCGTCGCGCTCGCAGTCGCCGGAGAGGCGGCCTGCTGGGTGCCCGACGCCTGCACTGCGTTGGCGCTGCTGGTTCCGAGATTGGCCAGATCGGTGGCCAGGGCCGTCATCTGATGCAGTTGCGTATTCATTGCCGAGGCGAGAAGGGGAATCGTTGTATCCATGTCACTACGATAACAGGGACGGATTCATCGCGCATCAGACCTTCGATGGAAAACTGCCGTTCAATGGTCGTGTTCTGTTCCCCGGGCAGAGGACGGAGACGTGCTCCTGCCCAGGGGGAGCGGCGAAGGCGACCGCTTCGACGCTCCCGTCGGGGGGGAAGGGGACGCCACCGGTGAGGCCGTCGCGCGCGCTGGCGGTGCCGCGGACACCGTCGTGACGCGCCCCTTCTCGGTGAGATCGTCCGTCGGATTGGTCACGACAAGCATTTCGGGGGTCAGGCCTCGGGAGACCGCGAGATACGCGCCGAGGTCTCGCTGGATGGTGATGCGCACGAAGTGGATGCGGCGATTGGGAGTGACCGTTGCAACGCGCGTGCCGTGTTCGTCAAAGATGAGTGCCGTGGAGGGGATGCGCAGCACGTTGGCTCGGTTGGCGTTGTCGAGTCGTGTCTCCACGTACATGCCGGGTCGCAGGGTTCCGTCGGGATTGTCGATGCGTACCTCCACCTGTACCGTTCGTGCGGCCGGGTCCAATCCACCGGCGACGCGGTAGACGCTTGCGTTGAACTTCCGGTTCGGGAACTCTCGAACTTCCAGGTGCGCAGGATCTCCAGCGTGTACGTACGGGAGGTAGGCCTGAGGGACATTGACCAGCACGCGCATGACGCGAAGGCGTGCGATTCCAAACAGTCCGGATGGGCTGCTGTTCGTCGGAACGTTGTCAGCCTTGACCAGCGTTCCCACGTCCACGTTGCGTGCCGTGATGACTCCGTCAAAGGGGGCAACGATTTTCTCGTACCCTATCAGGGACTGGTAGTACTGCGCGTTCTGGAAAGTGCTGCGCGCCTCTTCTCGGGCCGCGACGACGTTTGCCGTTGCCGCCGTGCGTGAGGCCTGTGCAGCGGATACACCGTCCTGCGCGGCGGCAAGTGCCGAGCGGGCCTGTGCGACGATTGCGTCTGCAGAACGAAGCGCGTCACGCTTTGCCGAGACGTCGGTTCGCGCGACTCCCTCCTGCGCAACGGCGGCCGTGAAAGTGGCCCTGGCGGAGTCGAGGTTGGCGCGGTAGGTGTCGGCATCCTGCTGGGTGACGAACCCCTGACGAAGAAGGGTCTCGTATCGGTTGAACGTCTTGCGGGCCAGGACCAGCGAGGCACGGGCTTTTTCGGCACCGGCTGACTGGCTCGTCAGGGTGTTCTGCGCCTCGGAGAGAAGGTCTTCCGCGGTATCGCGGTCGGACACGGCTTGCTCGAGGTGGCCGCTGGCCTGCGCGAGGAGCGCCTGTGCCTGCTGCGTGGAGGCCTGCTGCGCGGCGAGACCCGCCGCTGCCTGGGACGTTCCAGCCAGCGCGTGTCGGTAGTTTGCCTGTGCCTCGCGGTACTGTGCGTCGGCGTCAGGTTCGGAGAGGATCGCCAGGACCTGTCCTTTCTTGACAAAGTCTCCGATGTCGACCAGGCGACGGCGCACAAACCCGGTCGCGCGGGCATTGACCACGGTCTGTTCGACGGCTTCGATGGTGCTCGGAAGCACCAGGTCGGTTGCGAGGTCGGCGCTTGGATGGACCACGGTAACGGTCGGCAGTTGCCGTGCTTCTTCCGCGGCCACGGCGCTGAGGTGGCGATTGCGAAGCAGACGTGGCGCAAGCCCGATCGCGGTACCCAGTGCCAGGAACAGGAGGAACGCCGCTGTGTAGCGGGTCGCACTGCCTCCGCTCGCGGGTGCAACGGGCGACATTTCGGGGTGGGCTTGTTGTGGCATGTTCTTTCTAGCTCCTCAATGGCGTCCGGTCAGCCCTGTGTGAGCCGCCCAGTCTGCAACGGTCGATTTGCGGGTCGTGGGGATGACAGGGCCGACGGCTTCAGGATGCATCGAGACGTGCGGCTTCCTCGTCAATATGGGCATCTTCGCCCGGGGGCAGGGGGCGCTTGCGGAGTACGCTGTAGACGACCGGTACGAACAGGAGGGTCGTGAGCGTTGCAACAATCAGACCGCCGATGACCGCTCGACCGAGCGGTGCATTCTGCTCTGCGCCTTCGCCGAGACCCAGCGCCATCGGGAGCATGCCGATGACCATGGCGAGCGCGGTCATGAGCACCGGACGCAGTCGGGTATACCCTGCTGAGATTGCGGCCCCGACCGCGTCCTCACCGTCACGTCGGCGGTCGTTCGCAAAAGTCACCATGAGGATGCTGTTCGCGGTTGCGACACCGATGGACATGATCGTCCCCATCAGGGAGGGTACGCTGAACGTTGTCCGGGTCAGGAAAAGTACCCAGACAACCCCGCAGAGCGCGCCGGGCAACGCGGCGATGATGATGAACGGGTCGACCCAGGACTGGAAGTTGACGACCATCAGCAGGTAGACGAGCATGATCGCGAAGACGATTCCGATGCCAAGTCTGGTGAACGAGGACTCCATGCTTGAGACCTGTCCTCGCATTGTGAGGAAGGTTCCTCGCGGCAGGTGCTTTCTCATGCGGGTCAGGATTCTCTTGATGTCATCGCCCACGCCGCCGAGATCGCGGTCCTGGACGTTTGCGTACACGTCAAACACGTTCTGGGCATTGTAGTGGTTGATGTTGCCTGGCGAGTATCCACGCGACACGGTGGCAATGTTCGAAAGTTGTTCCGGTGGCTGTCCGGGAGTGGTGGCGTCGAGGACGGGGGTGTTGAGCAGATCGTCGGTTGAGTGCATCCAGTATTGAGGGGTCTGGACAGCGACTCGGTAACTGATTCCGTTTCGAGGGTTGAGCCAGTAGTTCGGTGCGGTCTGGAGGCTTCCTGACAGAGAGATGAGCATGTTCTGGGCCACATTCTGCTGGGTCAGTCCCATGCTGGCGGCACGCGCCCGATTGACGTGGATCCGGATCTCCGGGGCGTCCACTTCCTGATGAATGTGCACGTCCGCAGCGCCAGGGACGTCGCGCACGAGGTGGCACAGGTTCTGTGCGATGCGGAAGTTGTGGGGGTTGTTTCCGATGACCTGTACATCGATGGGAGCTGGCAGTCCGAAATTCAGGATCTGGTTGACGATGTCCGCGGGTTGGAAGAAGAAGGTGAGCTGTGGGAACTTTCTTGGGAGTACCTTGCGGAGTTCCCGGATGTATCCTGCCGTCGGGTGGTGACCGGGTTTGAGCGACACCAGCATCTCCCCGTCGTTGGGACCGATGGTGGCCGTATCGCTGAAGGCGAGCGCTGTTCCGCCGAAGCCCAGGCCGATGTTGTCGAGCGAGACGTCGAGTTCGCGGCGTGGGATGATCTGTCGGATGGTCTCCATGACCTGATGGAAGTATTGATCAGTCTTCTCGATCCGCGTGCCCGCGGGGGCCCGGATATGGAGTCGGAAAATTCCTGCGTCGGTGGTGGGGAAGAAGTCGCGCCCGACCATCGGCAACAGCAGGAGCGTCCACGCGATGAACCCGAGGAACATGAAGAGCGTGTAGCGGCGGTGTTGAAGGGTCCAGTTCAAGGCCCGCATGTAGGAGGCTCTCAACCGTTCGAACCACGCGTTGAAACGTTCGTGCCAGGGGTCCAGGCGCTGTTGGAGCGTCGGACGAGCGTGCGGCGTCTCGCGCTCGCGTGCCTCCGCGGAAAGCAGCGCACGGGCGAGCACGGGCACGAGGGTTCTCGACAGCAGGTAGGAGGTGAGCATCGCGAAGACGACCGCCAGAGCAAGCGGTACGAAGAGATAGCGGGCCGGTCCGGTCAGGAATACGACCGACACGAATACGATGCAGATGCTCAGGGTGGAAACGAGGGTGGGGAGGGCGATCTGGTGGGCGCCAGACAGAATCGCAAAGGTGAGGCTTCCTCGACGCTCGTGCATGTTCCGATGGATGTTCTCTACTTCCACCGTTGCATCGTCCACGAGGATGCCGACAGCCAGCGCCAGTCCACCGAGGGTCATCACGTTCAGGGTCTGTCCGAGGAAGCCAAGACAGATGATCGAGGTCATGATGGCAA
>JAJXVI010000289.1 GCA_021782195.1 bacterium
ACCCAGCCTGCGCGGTTGATTCGAATGCTTGTGCTGCCTCACTTTGCCTGGATTATCCTGACGACCTCCCCGCGCGCGGATCGGAGTCGCGCGTAGCGTCCGCGCTTCGCGCACCGCGGGGGGGGGGACGCGCCCGGGCGGGCGCGAGGTCGTCCGCGAAAGGTTGCGCGTGCCGCACACGCCTTGATTGCGTGCACCGGGTTTTGTCACTCGCAGGAACGGGAAATGACTTGAAGAAGGGTCCATCATCTGCTGACCGCGTGACGTGAGTACAATTTCGGTCTGACGCCCGTCTTTCTGCTTTCTCGGGTGGGTTCAGTTCGTGCCCCGTGCGGTCTGACGCCCCACGACATGGAAGGCGTTGTGCGCGTCCCAGGAGGAAATTCCGTGAAAGCCATGATTCTTGCTGCCGGCGGTGGCACGCGCCTGCATCCCCTTACGTTCAACATGCCGAAGCCCGTGGCGCCCATTGCAAACGTTCCGTGCATTGAATACATTGTTCGCCTGTTGAAACGCCACGGTTTCGACGACCTGATGGTGAACCTCTACCACTACGGTCACCTGATCGAAGAACATCTCGGTGACGGTCGTCGCTTCGACCTGCGCATTCGCTATTCGCGCGAAACCGAACTGATGGGCACCGCAGGGGGCGTGAAGGCGGTGGAGGAGTTCCTTCGTGAGGGCGGGCCTTTCATCGTCATCGGGGGCGACGACCTGACCGACTTCGATCTCGGCCACGTGACCGATTTTCACCGAAAGTGTGGAGCGCTGGCCACAATCGGCCTGACCGAAGTCGATGAGCCTGGCGAATATGGTGTGGTGGTCACGTCCACCGATGGGCGCATCCGTCAGTTCCAGGAGAAACCGAAGCCGGGAGAGGCGCTGAGCAACCTCGTGAACACCGGCGTCTACGTGTTCGACCCCGCCGTGCTGGAGCTGATTCCGCCGTCGACCTTCTACGACTTCGGCCGCCAGTTGTTTCCCGTTCTGGTGGATCGGGGGCTGCCGTTCTATGGCTGTCGTCTCGACGGTTACTGGTGCGACGTCGGCGATCTGCATCAGTATCTGCGATCGCACGTCGACGTGATGGCGGGGCGCACGCGACTCGCCGTGGAGGCGACTGAAGTGCGTCCAGGTCTTTTTCTCCAGGAGGGGGCAGAGGTTGCTCCCGACGTCGTGGTGGATGGCCGTGTGCTGGTCGGCGCGGGATCCTGCGTCGAGTCCGGAGCCTGGTTCGAGGGGACGGTTGTGCTCGGAGCTTCGAGCAGGGTGAAACGTGACGCGCACCTGCGACACACCGTGACCTGGGCACGTTGCGAGGTCGGGGAGGCAAGCCGTTTGAGCGGCGTCATTCTGGGAAGTGACTGTGTGCTCGGAGCCGGCACCGATCTTGCTTCGACGGTCCTGGCTCCCGGAACGCGTGTGGAAGGCACGGCGCGAGCCCTGCGCCTGAGCTGGACGTGAAGTCAGCCATCCTGAGGCTTGCGCTTGAACCGCTGTGGTCGGTCCTGTATCCTGGGGTCTGTGAGATCTGCGGTGCAGCCAACGCGCCCTCGCTCTGTGCGGCATGCCAGTCCCGCATTGCCCCGTTTACCGGACCATGTTGCGCGGTTTGTGCTTCTCCTGCACGCGACGGTTGCTGTCCGGACTGCACTCGCCTCGGAAAGCCTGCATTTGAGCGGGTTTGGGCGGTAGGACCGTATCGAGGCGTGCTGAAACAGGCGGTTCTTTCGCTCAAGTATCGAGATGGATGGCGCCTGGCCGACGCCCTCGCGGAGCTCCTGGCATCACGTCTGCGGGATGGCGCGCACGGCCGCATGCAACCTGGCGATGCGGTTGCGGGCGACGTGCCGTGGTGGAAGGGTGCGCTGGTTGTGGGCGTTCCCATCGATCGCGAGCGTGAATCGCTGCGTGCGTACAGCCAGTCGATGTTGCTTTCGTCGAGGCTGGCCGTGCGGCTCGGCCTGCGTCATCGCCCCGCAATCCTGAGGCGTTGTGCAGATGGTGTGGTACAGAGCAAGGCCGACTGCGCAACCCGTCACGAGCAGGTGCGCGGTATTTTCGAGGCGCACGGAAAGCTCGACGGAGTGCGCGTCCTGCTGGTGGATGACGTGATGACAACGGCCGCCACCATCGACGCGGCCGCGTCGGCACTTTGTCAACGCGGAGCCCGCGTCTGCGCGGCGGTCGTCGCCCGTCAGGCCATGCGCCGCGTGGCGCAGGCCGGTCGCGTTTGAAGCGGCCTGGGCAGTGCGCCATTGCAGACCCGATCAAGACGGTAGAGGGAGAACCCGATGAAGGCAGTGATTCTGGTGGGTGGCGAGGGAACGCGCTTGCGGCCACTGACCCGCGACGTTCCGAAGCCCATGGTGCCCATCGTCAACAAGCCGTACATGGAGCATCAGATCGACTACCTGCTGCGCCACGGATTCAATCACATCATCTTTGCGCTGGGATACAAGAGCGAGGCGTTCGAGCAGTATTTTGGCAACGGCGACCGCTGGAATGCGCGATTTTCGCACGTCGTGGAGAGCGAGCCGCTCGGTACGGCTGGCGCGGTCAAGAACGTGGAGTCGCTGCTCGACGACACCTTCCTGGTCTTCAATGGAGATGTGTTGAGTTCTGTTGACCTGACCGGTCTCGTGCGCTTCCACCGCGAGCGCAACGCTCTGGGAACGCTGGCGCTCACGCCGGTCGAGGATCCCAGCGCCTATGGTGTGGTCGTGACCGACCCGGACGGGCGGATACGGGCTTTTATCGAGAAGCCGCCTCGCGAGGAAGCGCCCACGAATGCGATCAATGCGGGCATCTACGTGCTGGAGCCCGAGGTCGTGGCGGGGATGCCAGGGGCGCGCCGCTGGATGTTCGAGCACAACGTGTTTCCGGATCTGCTCAGGGCGGGCCGTCCCCTGTACGCCACGATGACCGCTGACTACTGGCTGGATATCGGTCGTCCGGTTCACTACCTGCAGGCCAATCACGACGTCCTGAGCGGTCGTGCTGGTGTGTTGCTGCCCTCTGCCGAGGGGGGGATCTGGCGTGGGGAGGCCGTGCGGATCGATCCGACTGCCCGTGTGGTCGGGCCTGTCTGGATTGCGGACGGGGTTGCAATCGAGGCGGGTGCCAACATTCTGGGTCCTACGGTCATTGGCCCGAACTGTCGAATCGGAGCGGCCACGGTGTCTTCCAGCGTGGTCTGGGCGGGGAGCGAAGTCGGTGCGCAGGCCAGACTCGAAGCGTGCATGGTGGGTCGAAACTGTCGCATCGGTGACGGCTGTGTCCTGGAGTCTCATTCGGTTCTTGGAAGTGGAGAGCACCTCGCGCCCGCGACCCACCTGCTTCCGGGAACACGCGTCCCCTCCGCTTGACGGTGCGGTGCCGTGCCGCTCCGGCGCGCGGGACCGTCTGCAAGGTGTCCGTCGCAGGAGTTTGATCGTGCGCGGGGAAGTGCAGAGCGGGCTTCGCCCTCGCCGCGTTTGCAAGCGTCGTTGGATGAAGCGACCGTTTGAATCCTTTTTCGAACAGATTCAGGAGGCCGAATTTCGTGGCACCGAAGCGCGCTTCCACCGTTGACGAGTCTGGCAGCGGCTTTTGGGCCCGGCTCCTGGTGCTGGCGGTGGTGGTTCTCTGGGTCTCACTCGTGTGTGGCATATGGGTGGGCCACTACCTCATGGCGACCAACAAATGGTTTGCCACGGGGGGAACCCAGGATTATCGCATGTTTCCCCGGCAACGCGCGCGTCTTCACGGTCGCCCACCGCTGATCGAGGCCAGCCCCTCCGCGGAAATCGAGAGTGGGGCGGCTACCTTCGCTTCGCCGTCACCGCTGTCGTGGCCGTCGCCTTCCTCCGCGTCCTCTTCCTCGTCGGACGTTTCATCTCCGCCGGATCGCCCGGTGCGGACAGAGGAATCATCCCACGAGATCCGTCTACACCCCGTAAGGCGCCCCCCCGAACCGTCCCACCACGCTTCCCCATCAGCTTCTGACCGTGAGCCAGTGTCGCCCCTCCCCATTCCCACGGTTGACGTGCCCGAACCGATTCGCCTCCCTCACTCGCACGCCACGCACCACGTGCATCGTGCACCGGGGAGTTCCGCCGGTGAAGGCGTTCCGGCACCTGTCCCGACGACGGTCGAACATACAGGCGCTGCGGAGTATACGCCTCACCGCGCTCACGACACCAATCCGAATGACGCGTCAGGAACGGGACTGCCGGCCCCAGCGCCGACGGGTCGCTAGTCGCGCCTTGGAGGTCATCGCACTCGACGATCGGCCCGTTTCAGAAGCGTCTGTCGTACCCATGCGCCAGACGCACGTGGCGCTTGGCTTTTTTGACGGCGTGCATCGAGGGCATCAACGAATCGTGCGGCGCACCGTGGAACGCGCGCGCGCACTGGGTGGGCGGTCCGTGCTGTTCACGTTTCGTGATCACGCGCTGCGGACGTTGCACCCCGAGCGTGCCCCTCACCTTCTGACCACATTTAACGAAAAGGCAGACCTGCTGGCACCCATCGGGCTGGATGCGCTTGTGTGGCAGCACTTCACGCCGGATTTCTCCCGTCTTGATGCCGATGAATTTGTGCGCCTCGTGCTTGTAGAGTCTCTCGGGGCCTGCTCGGTGGTCGTGGGGCCCAACTATCGGTTC
>JAJXVI010000290.1 GCA_021782195.1 bacterium
TCCAAACCCCATGGCCTCAACCGAGCGTCGAACCCCGAACAGTTGTGAGCGCTGAGGGCGCCACTGGGCCGTCCGAAAAGCATCGACGGCTCCCACGACAGACCACAGCCACACAAGTGAGAGCACGAGGGGCTCGACTGCCCTGCGCTGGTTCATCAAGACAGTCAGGGCGTGTGCGCCGATCACGACACGCAGGTGAAAGTCGGAAAGCAGATGGAGAGCGGCCGAAGGGTTCCTCAAAAAAAGATGGACCACACCACAGAACGTCAGATTGAAGACACCGACGACAAAGAACAAGAGCGCCTTCTGAATCTCGCCGTTATAGGCCTGGCCGAGTCCCGGCAGCAGGCCCAGCGCCGCCGCTCGCCAGGGCTCGCGTGGAATCGGTGGGGTGGGCAGCGTCGGAATACGCTCGGGCGGAGGCACACGTGGCATCTCGCCACCAAATGCCGGTGAGTTGCGCCGGGCACGCATCGCAAGCCATGTGCTCCAGCCCCCCAGGAGCATCAGGAAGACGACCACAGAAACCAGCGTGAACAGGCTGCTGGCTTGAAAAGCAAGCGTGTCGTAAAAACCGTGCGCCAGGACCGCCGAGATGAACCCTTTGAAGACGGCGCCCTGGTCTTCCCACCCAAAACGCGCACGCAATCGGGCGCGTCCAAAGCCCGCCCCCATCAGCACCCCGAAACAGGCGTGCGCCGGGACCGCGGTAAAAGCTCGCCAGCTCGCAGTTTGAAGACCCGCTCCGAGAAAAGCGTGCAGCGAGCCCGCGTTCGTGCGACAGGCCATCGTCCCTGCGTGCCACACGTAGAGCAGGTTCTCGATCGTGGCAAATCCAAGACTGACAGCCAGGCAGAGCAGTATTCCATCGTACTCCTGGATGAAGTGCCGACTTCGTCCGAATCCGATGCAAAACACCACCAGCTTGGACCCTTCCTCCACAAGGCCCGCAACCCCCACCGTCAGCAGGAAGAGCCCCCACAGACCCGACGGTCCCCAGGCAGATCCGCCACAGTTTCCCAAGGACCCCATGGAATGCCAGTCGTGGCGGGTGAGCAGACGCTCAATCAAAGAGGCGGGCCACGCACAGATCATGCCAAGAAGAAAAGCGGCGGCGATCGGTCGCCCCCCCCGCCCGAACACCAGTACGCCGTGCGGGAGTCGACACAGCAGCGCCACGATGAGCAGGGCCAGTGCGGGCCCGACCGACGCTACAAAGAGCAGCAGTGCAGCTTCAAGGTTGCTCATCAGGAAAGTTGCGGCACGGTCCTTGTGCCCTTCCAGGTAGTTCCACGCGCAAGAAAAGCGTGAAAGCAGGCGCCACGTGAAAACGCAAGCCAGTCGAAAGACCTGCCCGACCGGTTGGACACACAACAACCGGTCCACACGCACAGACCGCTCCGCCAGATCTTCAACGGAACGTCCGACCACCCCTGTCGCGAAGAGGATCGTAGGTGCCTGCAGCGAAAGAGGCAGCGCAGGGGCTTGGCGGTCCGGGCCCGGGGGCGAGGACAACACGCGCAGAAGCCCTGCCTCGTCCGGTTGCAGGCCCGCAAATACGAATCGTCCACGCACGAACTCGGGCCACACCGACCGAATGTATCGACAGAAGAAAGCCTTGTCGCAATCGCAATGAAAAAATTTTCAATCCTCTCGGCCTTCGTCGCCGTGGTCATGCTCATGCAAACTGCGCAGGTCCTGGCAATCCCGCCAGATCGCGCACAGATCCTGGTGACCTGCCCCGTACCGGGGGCGCTCATTTTTGTCGATCACGTGATGGTTGGAAAAGCTCCACTGAACATGATCGTTCTCCCTGGCTCCCATGAAGTGCGGGTTTCAGCAGGTGAAGAGTACCAGCCCTACGTCCAGAACATCACGGTGGCCACCGGCCAGATGCTGCACGTCGCGGTATCGCTGCAACGTCTTGCGCCGGCCCTGTACCGCGACGCAATGACTGCACTTCACCTGGGAAACGATTCCCTCGCAACAGCCCTGTTCGATCAGGCGGCCCGAGCCCCGGGTAAACGTCCTCCTGACATCCCCTTCTATCAAGGGCTCCTCGCTGAACGAGCACACCACCCGAAGACAGCGGAACGGCTGTTCCTGGCGTGGCTTGACATCGATCAGGCCTCGGCCACCGGCCAGTATCACCTCGGTCTGGTGCGCGAGAAGCTGCATCGCACCGCACTCGCGCTCACCGCGTACAAGAGTGCCTTGATTTATGGTCTGAGAGACACCCAGGCGGCCCTCAAAGCAACCGGTCCGGCCACGGAGGCAAATCTCGAACGACTTGAACAAGCCGCAGCTGCCAGCGATAATGACGGCATCATTGCCCGCATCCAGCTCGCCTACTGGTATGAACTCAAAGGCAACTTTGCCGAAGCCCGCGACCGTTTCCGCGCCCTGTTTGAGTCCATCGTTGTTCGAAGTGGTATCAATGTCGATCTTCCCCAGCCTTCGGGGTTGCCGATCACGCTGCGTCCTGCGGAAACGCCTTCTCCATCACCATCCTCCGCGCCATCCGATACGCCTTCCCCTGTTCCACCCGAAGGCACGAACACGCCCTCGAACGGCACGCCCCCCCCGTCCACGCCTGGCCAGCCGTGAGGTGGCAGGACGTATCGGTACCCGTCCGGAACGGCATGGTAACGTGGCCGGCGGATCCGATCGTCAGGCTGAGCTCGGTATGTACCGTAGAGGAAGACGGAGCGCGCGTCACGCACCTGAATCTGGGCTCGCACACCGGCACGCACATCGAGTCTGCCGCTCATTTCCTGCGAGATGGTGACGGGGTGGATCAGATTCCGCTCGACCGCCTGATCGGTCCGTGTCGAATTCTGGATCTACGCGGCGTGTCCCCGACGATCGAGCGAGAGCACCTGGAAGCGTTCCGACCGAGATCCGGCGAGCGGATCCTGCTTCGCACCGACAACGGATCCGCGCTTGGCGACCCTCGTTTCCGTGATACGTTCGTTTCCCTTTCACCACAGGCCGGACGCTTTCTGGCTGACATTCCAGTCGCCCTCGTTGGAATTGACTATCTCTCCATCGAATCTCTTTCTACGGAAGGAAGCTATCCGGTTCACCTTGCGCTGCTCGAAAGAAACATCGTCATCGTCGAAGGACTGGATCTCGCGAACGTGGCACCTGGCCACTACGACCTCATTGCCCTGCCCCTGCGCCTGGAAGGGTTGGACGCGAGCCCGGCCCGGGTACTTGTGCGCCAGCGGAAGACCGTGAACCGGAGGGCAGGGCGTAAACCCGCGTGACCCGTGCCGCCCACGGCAGTCTGCGAACAGTTGCGCGCTGCCCACAGTGCACCACGACAATCCCCGACACGGTTGCTGACCGAAGGAGACCGTCAAGCCAAACGGGAACCTGCTCGGAAGTTTCATGCGCCCCTGGCGCAGACTCATGAGGTGTACGCATGCGCACAATGAAAGGGTCTGTCTACTTCAATCCTCTTGACGGCGGCATCTGGGCTTTCGAAAACGAGGAAGGCGAGCGCTTCCAACTTGAGAACGTCGGCGCAGAGGCGAGAGGCGAAGGGCGGTTGCTCACTGTCACGGGTTTCCTTGACGAAACGCCACGCGAGCCCCCAGGCCTCTATCCGGTCCTGGTCGTACAGAGCTATACCGTTGAAGAAACTCCGACTCCCAGAAAGCGTCGACCGGCTCCTCCTCCCCCCGCACGCTGACTTTCGACCTCGATGCCCGCCAGCGGAGGCCATCGCGCCGATGCGCCAACCATCCACCGGGTCACGCCCGGGAAAGGGAACACCACTCCCGTGAGAAAAGCTCTCCTGGCCCTGGCCGACAATACTGCCGTCTACAAAGTGATTGTCGGCAATCCCGTCTTCCGCCGCATGGCCTTCCGTTTTGTGGCAGGCGAAACCCTGGCCGAAGCAATCGAAGCGGTGCGCAATCTTCCCGAGGGCACGCGCGCATCGCTCGACCATCTCGGGGAAAACGTAAGCACTGCCGATGAAGCGTGGGGTGCGTGCAACGAATACCTCACCGCGCTCGATGAAATCGCGAAGACCGGCATCGACAGCAATGTCTCGCTGAAACTGACGCAGATGGGAATCGATCTCGGCGGAGACCTCTGTCTGGAGGTCATGCGCAAGATTCTCGAACGAGCCCGGCAACACGGTAATTTTGTCCGCATCGACATGGAGGGTTCGAACTATACCGATGCCACGCTGGAAGTGCTGCGCACGCTGAGAAAAGACTACGACAACGTGGGAGTTGTCATACAGGCCTACCTTTTCCGCAGCGAAGCCGACGTCATCGAACTCAACAAACTGGGAATCCCCGTTCGACTGTGCAAAGGCGCCTACGCCGAGCCTCCTTCAGTGGCATTTGCAGCGAAAAGCGATACTGACGAGAACTACCGCAAACTGACGACGCTCCTGCTCGCGGAAGGAACTCGCCCGGCAATCGCGACCCATGATCCCGTCATCATCGCCTGGGTGAAGGAGTTCGCGGAAAAAGGGGGGATCCCACGGGACCGCTTCGAGTTCCAGATGCTCTACGGAATCCGCCGCAATCTGCAGAAGCAGTTGCGAGAAGAAGGCTACAACCTGCGAGTCTACGTTCCGTTCGGCAAGCAGTGGTACCCGTACTTCATGCGACGACTGG
>JAJXVI010000291.1 GCA_021782195.1 bacterium
CCGCGGCCGAAGGCGAGGTGCCCGGGCCACCGGTCCAGGCGTAAGTCGCGCCGATGTTGAGGATCGCGCCGCCCTGGCCGTCGGCGATGCGCCGCCGGGCGAACTCGGTCGAGCACAGCCAGGTGCTCGTCACACGTAAAACACGCTTCGGCCGCGGCACCGACGTTTGCGGTAAGCGCCGGATCACGCAGGTCCTGAAGGGCCACAAAAAATTCCCACGCAGCGCGAACGGCTTCCGGGCTTGCTTCGCTCAGGGGACGGCCCGGGATGAATGCGTAAATGGCGGCGTGAAGGTCCGGACCGGCGGCAAGCGGACGCGGAACGCAGCGAACACCCTGGCGCCACAGGAATTCGAGAGCCCCGTACTCGGTTGCGAGCCGATCGGGACGGCCAGGCGCCGGAGGACTGTACACCTTCAACACGACGTCGGGAGCGCGGCGGTCGCGCACGCGGTAGACCTGGCTGTTGATTCCCTCCGCCAGGATCTCGCAGTGCAACCCCTCCGACGCGGCGGACGGGTCGGCCGAGCGCGCGAGAAGGTGGCGCGCGAGCAGGAGCGGAGACAGGCGCGCGGACGAGGGCGGGGACGCGGACGAAGCGGGGGGCGGGGACGCGGACGAAGCGGGGGGCGGGGACGGGCGCGCGGACGCGTCGCCGAAAAGGACGCGTGTGACGTGGTCCCAGTCACGGCAGGGCACGAGCGGCGGAGGGACGGGTTCGTCGCGCTCGCTGTCACCGGGCAGATAGAGGACGCGGAGCACGCGCGCCGGAAAATCAGGGCGCAGCAGACACGCGCGCAGGTCGTCCACGAAGCAGGTGCAGCCCGTGGTGGCGATGCGCGCCACCTTGCGCTCCTGCGAAGTTTCGTAGAACACGAGGTCGGGGTCGAGACCGAAACGCGAGAAGAAAGCGTGGTGGGCAAGCCACGCGCGCCCGGCCTCGTGGAGGTCGTGTGGATCGCCGATGGCGGGTTGCCGGGTGCGGTGACTGACCACGCACACGCGTACTCCGTCGGCCTTGCAGCGCAGGAGAAAAGCCTGGGCACCGGGAGCAGGCGGCGCCTCGAGGATGCGTTCACCGTACACGATACCCTGCAGGCGCGTCCACGCCTCGTTGCCGTGACGCGCGAGGACCGCGCCACGCACGGTCTGGCGCGTGGGCGCAACCGTCGCGTCGCAAAGCCCGAGTTCTGTCGCGCAGCGGTGAAACAGCGCGTCGTAGCAGACCAGCGTATTGTCAAAGTCAATTCCAACAGTGGGGGTCATGATGCTCCTGGAAGCCGCCCTTTGTGGGACGGCCTGGATACGAACTGGCAGCCGAAAGGCGCGGGCCAGCATCGCTGGCGAGGGAAGTTCGCAGAAGTTCGCGCGTGCCGCGCGCGCACCCTCTGGAACCGACAACTGGCGAGCACACCGGTGAAGGAGCCCGCCTGCGAGCGCTCGAAGAAGGAGCGCCGTGCCAACCGTACCGCAATCCCACGACCGCCCGGCCACGCTTGACGAGCGCTCTCTGCAACTGCGCCGCGACATCCTCTGGATGCTTTCCGCCGTGCGCCGCGGCCACATCGGATCTGCATTTTCCACGCTCGAAATCCTGCGCGTGCTCTACGACGAGGTGTTGCGCATCGATCCGACGCGCCCGGACTGGAACGAGCGCGACCGGTTCGTCCTCAGCAAGGGACACGGCTGCCTCGGCCTCTACGCCGTGCTGGCCGACAAAGGGTTCTTCCCGCGTGAGGAACTGCTGCGTGCGTGCAGCTTCGACGGTATTCTCGGCGGCCATCCGGATTACGACAAGGTGCCCGGCGTCGAGGCCTCCACCGGCTCTCTGGGCCACGGTCTGGCGATCGGAGTGGGGATCGCCATCGGTGCGCGCCTAGACGGACGAGACAGTCGCGTTTTCGTGCTCGTGGGTGACGGAGAATGCGATGAAGGTTCGATCTGGGAGGCGGCCATGATTGCTGCAAAGCACCGCCTGGACCGCCTGACGGTGTTCGTCGACTACAACAAGATGCAATCCTATGGCCCCACCACCGACGTTGTCGATCTCGAACCGTTTGCCGACAAGTGGCGCAGTTTCGGTTTCGCCGCGCGCGAGGTCGACGGCCACGACGTGCAGGCCCTGCGCGAAACGATGTCCGCCCTGCCGTTCGAGGCCGGTCGCCCGTCGGCCATCATCTGCCATACGGTTAAGGGAAAAGGTATCCCGTACATCGAGGGCGACCCCGCTTGGCACCACAAGTCAAGACTTTCCGACGGCGACCTCACCCGCTTGCAGGCAGCGCTGGAAGGAGAGCAGGCGTGAGAAAAGCCTGTCTTGACGCAGTCTACGAGATGGCCCTGCGCGATACGCGCGTCGTGTTCATCGGATCCGACCTGGGCGCTGGGACCCTGGACAACTTTCGACGCAACCTGCCCGACCGCTTCTTCATGGAAGGCGTGTCGGAGGCCGCCATCGTCGGAATGATGGCGGGCCTGGCGATGAGTGGCCGCATCCCGTACATGAACACCATCGCCCCGTTCATCGTCCGCCGCGCGTGCGAGCAGGTCGCGCTCGACGCTTGCCTCCACCGCTTTCCCCTGCGTTTCCTCGCAAGCGGGGGAGGCGTGGTCTACGCACCGCTCGGCCCCACGCATCTGGCCGTGGAAGACATCGCGCTCATGCGCGCATTGCCGAACATGACCGTGATTGCACCGGCCGACGCGGAAGAGATGCGGCGCCTGATGCCACTGACACTCGACTATCCGGGGCCAATCTACATCCGTCTCGCCAAGGGCGGCGACCCGATCGTCACCACCGCCGCAGGCGACTTCGAGATCGGACGCGCCATCCCGATGCGGCAGGGTCGCGATGCCCTGATCGTCACGACCGGGGTACTGCTCAAGAGTGCACTCGAGAGTGCCCAGGTTCTCTCGCAGCAGGGAATCGAAGCGGGCGTCCTGCACGTGCCCACCGTGAAACCGTTTGACACGGAAACCATGCTCGACATGGCCCGTCACGTAAGGGTTGTGGTAACCGCCGAGGAACACTCGATCATCGGTGGTCTCGGCAGTGCCGTGGCCGAAGTCCTGGCGGAGGCGGCATTTGATCGCCCACCTCGACTGGCACGACTGGGGTTCCCGGACGTGTTTCCGGACCACTACGGCTCACAGGCAGAGCATCTGGCCCACTATGGCCTCACATCCGAGGGAATCCGGAGCGCCGTGCTGCGCCTGCTTGACGTGGTGAGGCCACCGCACAGGGAAACGACCCCTCGATAGACTTCCTCCCCCGAGACTTCACCCCGGACGAGCCGCGAGGTCCGCTCCGTGGCCAAAGGAGCGTCCCACGACGCAGAAAGCAGGCCCCCATGCCCAACGTTGACTTTTTCAGCTCGCTCCACACGAGCACAAAGCGCGACTACGTCGGTCGCGTCACCGAGTTTTCCAAGGCCGAGGCGGCCAAAGTGGCCAAGCTGTTCGGCAAGGAGTACTGGGATGGCGACCGCAAGTACGGCTACGGCGGTTACCGCTACGACGGGCGCCACCGTCCGATTGCCGAGAAGATCGCTGCGCATTACAACCTGCAACCCGGCCAGAAGGTGCTCGACATCGGTTGTGGCAAGGCGTTCCTGCTCTACGAGTTGACCCAGGTTGTGCCGGGACTCGTGGTGGCCGGCGTCGACGTCTCCGAATACGGCCTGGAAAACGCCAAAGAAGAAGTGCGCCCCTTCCTGCAAAAGGCCTCCGCCACGAGCCTGCCGTTTGCAGACGGAGAGTTTGACCTGGTCTACTCCATCATGACGTTCCACAACCTCTACAACTTCGAACTCTACAAGGCACTTCAGGAGATGATGCGGGTTGGTCGCAAGGACCGCTACATCTACGTCGAGTCGTATCGCACCGAAGAGGAAAAAGCAAACCTCCTGTACTGGCAGTTGACGTGCGAGAGCTTCTACACTCCGGAAGAGTGGGAGTGGTTCTTCAATCTGGCCGGCTACAAGGGTGATTACGCCTTCGGCTTCTTCGGATAGGAGGCGCCAGTGAAGACTCGGGCCGCACTTCTGGTCGAACTTCGCCATCCGCTCGAAATCGCGGAAATCGAGATTCCCGCGCTCGCTCCCGGTCAGGTGCTCGTAAAGGTCGAGCGCAGCGGCATCTGCGGGGCGCAGTTGAATGAGATCGACGGCATGAAGGGGCCGGACAAGTTCCTGCCTCACCTGCTCGGCCACGAGGCCGTGGGTGACGTGGTCGAAGTGGGCCCCGGCGTGACGAAGGTCCGCGCCGGCGACCCGGTGGTCATGCACTGGAAGGTGGGAGCTGGTATCCAGGCCTCCACTCCGAAGTATCGCTGGGGTGAGCGCACGGTGAATGCCGGATGGGTGACAACGTTCAATGACGTCTCGATTGCATCGGAGAATCGCCTGACCGTTCTTCCGGCCGGCGCCAACCGTGCGACGGCGCCCCTCTACGGATGCGCACTCACCACCGCGTTCGGCGTCATCAGCAACGACGCAAGACTCAAACTCGGCGAGTCGGTCGCCGTCATCGGCTGCGGAGGCGTGGGTCTGCCGTGCGTGATCGCCGCGGTGCAGGGCGGCGCGTACCCGGTCATCGCCGTCGACCGGGTGCAGGAGAAACTCGAGATGGCGCGGCGAT
>JAJXVI010000292.1 GCA_021782195.1 bacterium
GTCCGGAAGCAAACATGGTGTACGAGGTGGCCGGAATCGGACGCTTCCGATGTAACGTGTACCTTCAGCGGGGTACGTACGCGATGGTGATGCGACGCGTTCGCGATGACATTCTTGACTTCGAATCGCTGCGCATCCCTGAGGTGGCGAAGAAACTGAGTTTGCTCAAACGCGGTCTGGTGCTGGTCACCGGGCCGACTGGCAGTGGAAAGTCGACCACCCTCGCGGCCATGGTCAAGTATCGGAACGAGAATACCGCGGGTCATATCATCACGATTGAGGACCCCATCGAATACCTTCACACCGACATCGGGTGCATCGTGAGTCAGCGAGAAGTCGGCAGTGATACGCTCAATTTTCAGGATGCGCTCGAAAGTGCCCTCCGTCAGGCGCCCGACGTCCTTCTCATCGGCGAGATGCGAGACCTGGAGAGCGTGCGCGCCGCCGTCTACTTTGCTGAAACCGGACATCTGGTCCTGTCGACCCTGCACAGCAACAACGCGGTGCAGACCGTGGAGCGCATCGTCCAGTTCTTTCCGACCGAGATTCACGAACAGATCTATGCCCAGCTCTCGCTCAACCTGCGTGCGGTGGTCTCGCAACGCCTGGTTCCTCGCAAGGACCATGAGGGGCGCGTGGCAGCCATCGAAGTGATGACGGTGAATGCGCGTGTGTCTGAGCTTCTTGCGAAGGCGGAGTTGTCCCAGTTGCGCCGCGAACTCGACCTGTTCATTCCTGAAGGCATGCAGAGCTTTGACACGTCTCTTCTCGCGCTCTACCGCGAGGGACTGATCTCCGCGGAGGACGCCGTACGCTTTTCTGACAATGCCAACGACATGCGGCTCAAGCTCAAGACGATGCCCGTGTACATCAAGAGCAGCGGTCGCGAGGACCCGCGGTATCAGTCGGGACGACTCGACGGTGATACCCTGCCGGCTCCGGCTCGACCGACGACGGGGAAGTGACGGACCGGGGAATGAAGCACGAGTTTTCGGCTTTGAACCTTTCTTGCGTTTCTCTGTGGAGCGCGGTTCGGGGGAGGCGTTGACCGTCGAGCGCGAGGCGAGAGTCTGTGGAATCTGCGCGGAGACCATCCAGGAGGAGGCGTCCGTGACGCTCTGCCCTGGATGCGGGAGCCTCTATCACGATGCGTGCTATGCGAATCCCACCAGTTGCGTGACGCCTACCTGTCCGGCGAGAGGTCTTCCCGCGGCGCAAGTGACACCCGCGGCGCAAGTGACACCCGCGGCCTGGAGTTTCGAGCGCCGTTCCGTGACGCACGAGCGTCAGGCGCTTCCGAACCGTGTCAAGTCGGGTTCCATCGGGGCGCATGGGGTCACATTTGACACGAACTCGGGACGCGCCAGTGTTCCCTGGAGCGACGTCGAGTTCTACGCGCTCGGAATCATCGAGGAATCCGTGGGGAGCGGCCCGAGCGGTCACTCCAGAATGCGGACCATGTTGCGTCAGCTGTTTTTTGGCGAGGACAAGAAGCAGGACGAGCACATCTGGCGCGTCCGCGACATCTTTCTGCTTGACGTCTTCATTCGCGGCATCGCCCAACCCTACCGCATCGACGGATCGATCGTGAACTACCGTTCGTTCCTGGGGGATGTCTCCTATGCAAGCGGACACAATTTCCGTCGCCTTCTGGTCGCCCTCATTCGCGCCAGTGTGGGCAGTTACGTTGATGCATCGACCTATGCGCTGTTGACGCATCAACGGGAACGGATTCGACGATACGGCGGCGTTCACGACTTCGAACTCGAAGCGTGGCAGAATCGGGGGAAGCTGGAACTGCAGGTTCCGTGGTCCCAGGTCCGCTTCGATAGAACGTTGCACGTGTATGACCCGCGAAAAAAGCCTGATGAGGAGATTCCCAGATGACCGTAGATCGACTGGACATCGAACACGTCGCGCACCTGGCCAGACTCGACCTGACCGATGGCGAGCGTGCCACGATGGGAACGCAGCTCCTGCAGATTCTCGATTACTTCGAGCTACTTCGACAGTTCGATACCGACGAAATCGAGGCGACTTTCCAGGTCGTACCTGTTTTCAACCGTATGCGTGACGACGTCGAGGGTCTGTGTCTGCCCCACCAGGAGGCGCTGGCCAATGCGCCGCAGTCCGAAGAAGGTTGCTTTCGCGTTCCGCGCATTCTCTGACGGGAGTTCACGGCTTGTCCACTTTGTTCAATCACAGTTTCGATACGGTCACCGACATTCTCGATGCGCTGGAGGCCGGTTCGGTCTCCAGCGTCGAGATCACAAAAGCCTGTCTGGACGCCATCGCGGCGCTGGATTCGACGCTTCACGGCTATCTTGATGTCAACGGACGCGCCTTGCAGGAGGCACAGCAGGCTGACGAGCGCCGTCGTGGGGGAGAGCCTGGCTCACTCCTGGGTGTTCCCATCGCAATCAAGGACATTCTGTGTGTGCGAGGGATGCGGACGACGTGCGGTTCCCGCATGCTCGAACAGTTTGTTCCCCCGTACGACGCCACGGTGGTGTCGCGCCTCCGGCAGGCGGGCGCGGTCATTCTCGGAAAGACGAATCTCGACGAGTTTGCCATGGGGTCTTCCACCGAGAACTCTGCCTTCGGCCCGAGTCGCAATCCGTGGGATCCGCAACGCGTGCCCGGCGGGTCGAGTGGCGGATCCGCCGTGGTGGTGGCGGCCTGCGAGGCCCCTGCAGCCCTTGGCACCGATACCGGGGGATCGATTCGGCAACCCGCGTCGTTGTGCGGTATCACCGGATTGAAGCCAACCTACGGGCGAGTTTCCCGCTCAGGCCTCGTCGCGTTTGCCTCGAGCCTCGACCAGGCGGGTCCCATGGCCCACACTGCCCAGGACTGCGCGCGCCTGCTCGGCGTGATGGCCGGGCGAGACGAGGCCGATAGCACCTCGCTCGACGCACCCGTGCCCGACTATGTGGCTGCTCTGAAGGGAGGGGTTCGCGGATTGCGGCTGGGGATTCCGAGTGAGTTTCTTGACGGCCTGGACAGTGCGGTACGGACTTGCGTCGAGTCTGCCATCAAGACGTTGTGCGAACTCGGTGCCGAGGTTCGGGAACTCTCGCTTCCGGCATTGAAAGCGGCGCTGCCGGCCTACTATGTCATTGCTCCAGCGGAGGCTTCAAGCAATCTGGCCCGCTACGACGGCACGCGATATGGCCTGCGCGTTGATGGGCCGGACGTGATCCGCATGTTCAAGGAGACGCGTCACGCCGGCTTTGGTCCGGAAGTGAAGCGTCGTGTGCTGATCGGTACCTATGCACTGTCGGCGGGCTATTACGATGCCTACTACGTGAAGGCACAGAAGGTTCGCACGCTCGTTCGTCGCGACTTCGACCGCGCTTTCGCAGAGGTCGACGCGCTGGTCGGCCCGGCAACGCCGCAGACGGCGTTCCGGATCGGAGAGAAGACCGATGATCCGCTGTCAATGTACCTTTCCGATGTCTATACCATTGCCGTAAATCTGGCGGGCGTCTGCGGTCTCGTGGTGCCGTGCGGTTTCTCCGGCGGACTGCCGGTCGGTTTGCAGTTCATCGGTCCCCCGCTTGCCGAGGACCGTCTCCTGCGAATCGGGCATACCTTCCAGCAGCATACCCCGTACCATCAACAGCGTCCCGATCTGGAAGCCCTGACTCGCTGGCAGGCTGTGTGAACCTTTGCCGGTGTCCGGGACGGTCGGGGAGGGAGTCGGATCGATGACTCCGACCCTCGTGCAACTGTGTCTTCTGCTTCCCGGTCTGCTGGTCGGAATCTTCTGCCTGTACTTCCTCATCCGTCTTTTTGACGTCGCGCCGCTCCCTGTGGGGTTGCTTCTTCTTGTTTTCGTGCTGGGGGGAACCCTTGCGCCACTGGAGGTGCTCGCCCTGCAAAGCCTCTACTCGGGACGTCACGCGCCGTCGCTCGCGTGCTGCCCCGGCTTTTCGCCCCTCTGGCATCTCGCTTCTCTCGTGTTGGTGGTTGGACTGCTCGAGGAGGCTTCCATGCTCGTTGTCGTACGATTCACGGTGTACGATAGCCGTGCCTTTGTCGACCCGCTTCAGGGGGTACTTCTGGCTGGAACCACCTCGCTCGGGTTCGCGGTTGCGGAGAACGCGCGCTATCTTGCGGGGCATCCCGTCTCCGTGTTGCTCGAAAGAGCGCTCATCACGACGCCCGTCCACCTCTGCCTGTCGGCAGTGTGGGGACTTGCCCTGGGGCTCCAGCGCGTGCGTCCGGGTCCGACCCAGGCGGGGCTCGCGTCGCTTCGAGGTTGGGGGAGCGTTCTGCAGGCCCTTGGCTTCGCCGCCTTGCTACACGGTGCTTTCGACGCCTTTCTGGAAAGGAACCGCTTTGACCTTGCCGGTGCGACGATTGTTGTACTCGCCTGGCTGTTGGTGCGCCACCTCAGGCTGTGTCGGTCATCGGGAACGCATTGCCGAAGGCCCTGACTTCGATGCGTCAGGGGAATGCGTGGTCGCGCGGCGGGGTTACTGGCCGGCGACAGCGGAACGCGTGTCGTCCGCCGGAGAATGCTACGGGATGCGACTGCCTCGCGCTTCCCAGGTGTTATTGTAGGCGTTGGAGGCAAGGTTGAGATAGTAGAGCTGGTTATCCGTGCCGCA
>JAJXVI010000293.1 GCA_021782195.1 bacterium
GGGACGCTCTCGCGTGGGACGCTCTCGCGTGGGACGCTCTCGCGTGGGACGCTCTCGCGTGGGACGCTCTCGCGTGGGACGCTCTCGCGTGGGACGCTCTCGCGTGGGACGCTCTCGCGTGGGACGCGGGGGAGGGTTCTGGCCTGTTCTCCTGAAAAGTCTCCTTGTGGCTGCATTCTCTCGACGGCATCACATTGCAAGCGTTGTACGCTCCACCTGTCGAGCCCGCATTCGGGCCTGCTCTCCGAGCCTGCATCGGCTGCTCGTGTTCGCGCTGCTGTGTGGTGCGGCCCTCCTCGCGATCGGCTGCGCGCAGAGACGTTCCGACGCCCGCATCCATCTGACCTGGATCTCGGAACGCGACGACCTGGGGTTCGAGCACACCTGCATTCGTCGCTTTGAGCACCTGAACCCGGACATTGCGGTGGACATGATCGAAATGCCGCACCAGTCCGACACCATGCACAACCAGTACGCCACGTCGCTCATCGCGCATGACGATTCCATCGACCTCTACTCCATCGACGTCGTGTGGCCTCCGGAGTTCGCTTCGGCCGAATGGGCTCGTCCCCTCGATGACGTGTTTCCCGCCTCGGAGCGTGCGCGCTTTTTTCCGGCGACCATCGACGCGTGCACGTACGAGGGGCACATCTATGCCATCCCCTGGTATACCGATGCCGGCATGCTCTACTACCGCAAAGACCTCCTCTCCGCGCTCGGGATCCCCCCGCCTCGCACCTGGCACCAGCTCGTCGTTGACGCAACGCGCCTCCAGACTCCTGCGCGGAGCGGTTTCGTCTTTCAAGCTGCGCAATACGAGGGGCTTGTGTGCGATTTTCTCGAGTACGTGTGGGGGAATGGGGGCGAAGTGCTTGATCGTCAGGGAAATCTGGTTCTCGACTCTTCCCGAAACGTGCAGGCCCTGACGTTCATGGTCGACATGTGCAACCGTGACCATATCACTCCGAGCGACGTGGATACCTATCACGAGGACGAGACCTCACGTGATTTCATCGCCGGCAATGCGGTGTTTGCGCGCAACTGGCCGTACATGTGGGGCCTGACACAGGCGAAAGGACAGCTGCTTCTGGGGCGGGTGGGGGTGGAGCCCATGCCACACTCAGCAGCATGATCAGCGCGAGGCGGAGCGCGATGCTTGCCGTGTAACCTCAGTATCTCCTCATGGTCGCGCCATGCGGCAGAGGCGTGGCGACTGGCGTCTTTCCTCACGTCCTACGCGGTGGAACGCGACCGCCTTCTCCAGACCAACAAGCTGCCAACTCGGTGGGCGGTTTTTCGCGACCCCGTCGTGGAGAAGGAAGAGCCACATCTGAGAGCTTTCCGCAAGGTGCTCGAACACGCGCGTGCCCGTCCGGTCACTCCGTACTATTCCGAACTGTCCGACATCCTGCAGCGACACATTCACGAGGCACTCCTGCGCATGGTTACCCCCCGACAGGCCTTGCGCGACGCGCAACGTGAGATTCAAGCCATTCCCGGGTTCGGAGAGAAGCCGCTCGGAGAGAAGTCGTTCGGCGAGAAGTCGTTCGGCGAGAAGTCGCTCGGAGAAAGGCCATGAGACCGCGAAACGAGATTTCCGAGCGTCGGCTGGGATTCATCATGGTTGTTCCAACCATCGCGATCATCGGGGGCGTGGCCCTCTATCCCATTCTCAATGCATTCTGGCTGTCGCTCCACCACATCCAGTTGCAGTTTCCCCGACTCGGACGCCCGTTCGTTGGACTGGGCAACTACGTGGATCTGTTTCACGATTCACAGTTTCGGAATGCGCTTGGGGTCACCACCCTGTTTACGCTGGTGACCGTGGCCTGCGAGCTCGTGGGGGGACTGGCGCTGGCCCTCATGCTCAATCGCTCATTCTGGGGACGTGGCCTGGTCCGCTCGGCCGTTCTTGTGCCGTGGGCCTTCACGACCGTTGTTGCAGCCCTTCTGTGGCAGTTTATCTACAACGGCAACTACGGCATCGCCAACGCCATCGCCCTGCGTACCATCGGTCACAAGATCGAATGGCTGAGCAGCGGGGGTTGGGCCCTGGTCTCGATGATGATTGCGGACGTCTGGAAGACCACGCCGTTCATGGCCCTCTTGCTTCTGGCAGGCCTGCAGACAATTCCCTCCGACGTTTACGAAGCAGCCCGCATCGACGGGGCCGGTGCGGTTGCGCAGTTCCATCGCATCACGCTGCCAATGCTGCGGCCGACCATACTGGTTGCGCTTCTCTTTCGGACGCTGGACGCCTTCCGCGTCTTCGACCTCGTGTTCGTGCTGACACAGGGAGGTCCCGGCAACGCGACCGAGTCGCTGTCATACCTGACCTACATCAAGCTGTTTCGGCAATTTGATTTCGGCGCGGGCTCCGCGCTCTCGGTCGTGACCTTTGGCTGCGTGCTCATGATTTCGTTTGTGTTTATCAGAATTCTGGGAACCAGGACGAACTGACATGCCGCAACGTACCCAGCGTTCCACCCCCGACTTCACGCGCCGCTTTCGCGCCCGACTGGAGAATGCGGGTTTTGGCCTGCTCGTGTGTGTCGCGTTGCTGTGCATGGCCTTCCCTTTCTACTGGGTTGTGGCCACTTCGCTCAAGTCGTCCGGCGAGTTGAACGAGCGCGTCGAACTGCACTTTCCATCCATGATACCGGCAAGCTTTTTTCTGCGCACCACGACCCTCGAGGTTTCACGCAAGGCCGGCGACGCCAACGCTTCGAGGGAACTTGATACCCTGATCGGCCAGTGGCACCGATCTGCTGCGATCGAGAACGGATCGGTGCAGTTTCGTGGCACAAGCGGCCAGGTATGTCTGACCTATGACACGCGTTGCCTGACCCTGGCCGACCTGCGTGCCGGAATCAGCCAGTGTGGTGTAGCGCTCGGTACGATTCACCCTCCGAGGCGCTACCCGTTCTGGAAGAACTACCGGCGCGTATTTGCCGGAAATCCGTTCGGAGTGGACCTCCTCAACAGCGCGATCGTGTCTACCTGCACCACACTGGTGTGTCTTGTGGTCGGCGGGTTCTGCGCCTATGCCATGGCGCGCCTCTCCTTCCCATTTCGCGATGCGCTTCTGGCTCTCATCCTCGGCGTCTCGATGTTCCCGCCCATCGCGGTGGTGAGCCCGTTGTTCCTTGTGTTGCGTCGTCTGCACCTGCTCAACACGTATCCCGCGCTCATCATCCCCTACACGGCCTTTGCCCTGCCGCTGACCATCTGGACGCTTACCGGTTTCTTCCGTGAACTTCCGCGAGACCTCGAGGACTCTGCCCGGGTGGACGGCTGCACGCGCCTGCAGACGTTTTTTCGCATCATCGTGCCGCTTTCGGCGCCCGGGGTCTTCACGTGCGCCATCCTGGTGTTCATTTTTGCGTGGAACGAGTTCTTGTTTGCTCTCGTCTTCGTGACGCGCAACACCATGCGAACCGTTCCTGTGGCCATCACGCTCTATCCGGGGCAGTTCGAGATGCCGTGGGGTACCATCTTTGCCGCTGCGGCCACGGTCACACTGCCTCTGCTTCTCCTCGTCTTCTTCTTTCAGCGGCGCATCATCGCGGGCCTGACCGCCGGCGCCGTGAAGGGCTGCCCTCTCGCGCGCCGTCCCCGCCCCTCCTGCGTGCCGTCCCCGCCCCTCTCGCGTGCCGTCCCCGTCCCTCTCGCGTGCCGTCCCCGTCCCTCTCGCGCGCCGTCCCCGCCCCTCCTGCGCGCCGGCGGTCCCAGGTGCGCGCTCTACGCACACGGCGAGTCTTCCCTCATCCTTGTATCGGGGGGAGGGTTTCCGGGGGAGCGTGCCCAACTCTCTCCGGTCAGAACGCCGCATCGTGCGCCGCTTCCTGTCAGGCCTTTTCGTCCGCCTGATGGTATTGGGCCACGCTTCTTTGCGTGAGAAGTCATCTGGCAGTTTCCCCTGAAAGGGGTTGTCCACCATTCGCCCTGCCCTGATCATCAGCATTCTTGCCGTCGCTTTACTGGCGCTTGCCGGACCCGTCGAGGCCGCTCCCCCGTCGGTCTCGCAGGCTCTGTCGCCATCCGCGCCTGCTGCCACGGGCTCTTCGGGCGCCATCTTGATTCGCGTGGGGCTCGTTTTCGAGGCAGATCAGTGCCATTTATCCTGCAGCGATGGATTCATCGTGGCCGACGCGCAGGGAAGGGTTCAGGCCCATCTTGGCCCTGACGTCGTGGCGCGTCCGCTACCAGACGGCAGTTTTGAATTGGGCGACCAGACCTTTGCCGGTCCGGCCCTGATCCTTCGTTCGACCCACGGGTCGGCACCGGTGTGGTTGCACGGGCGCGGATATCGCGGCCAGATGGTGCTCCTGCACGCGACCGACGGAAAGTTGAACGTGGTCAACTACGTCGGTATCGAGTCGTACCTCGACGGCGTGCTGGGTGGCGAGGTTCCGGCATCGTGGCCAGAAGAGGCGCTGCGGGCGCAGGCAGTTGCGGCGCGTTCCTACGTCATCTATCAGGTGCAGCATCACGGCGGACGCGACTGGGACGTCGTTGCGACCGACCACGACCAGGTTTATGAGGGCGTGGCCGGAGAGGTCGCCCCGATCGTGCACGCCGTCACCTCCACGCGTGGTGAGGTA
>JAJXVI010000294.1 GCA_021782195.1 bacterium
GGAGGCTTATAGCAGCGGTTTTCTGGAACGCCAGGAGGGTCAGTCGGCAGAGCCGATATTGAAGGCTTTTTCAAAGGCCCTGGGCGGTTCCGTGCCGGGTGGTGCAATCTGCGGTTCTTCGACGGGCTTTCTGGAGTTCAAGACCTACGTACGAAATGAGCGGCCGGAGGTTATTCCCGGGAACCTCGATCTGACGGCAGCCGATTACTGGATCTTTGTGAAGATTTTTGTCCAGAACACGCTGGAACTCTATGTTCGCGTGAATGCGCAGAGAAAACTTGCGGAAGTGGCAGCCTGTCGCCCGGCCAAGGGAGATGAGCTCATGCGTGTTCTGGCAGCGACACTTCGTCCTGAGCTGACGTCTGGTGGGGAGGTCGGGTGATTGTAGCCGCGCCGGACTTGCCTCGTGCGGCCTGCTGGTCGAAAACTTCTCGCGCAGTCTTGAGTCCAGCCAGCGCCGTTGGGAAACCTGCATAGAGCGCCAGGTGAATGAACAGCTCGACAAGTTCCTGTTCCGTGACGCCTGCTTCCATGGCGGCCAGCACGTGCGTCTTGAGCTCAGGTCTGAGGCCCTGCAGGGTGAGGCAGGTCACGGCGATGAGTTCACGTGACCGTAGATCGAGCCCTTCGCGTGGGTATACCTCACCGTAGGCAAACTCCACGACGTAGCGTGCAAACTCAGGACTTGCCTTCTCGAGGGCTTCAACCACGCGCTCCCATCGGTGACCAAGCATCAGGTGCCCTTGCTCGTGTCCTCGAGCAAGGCGTCGGGTCAGGGCGTCGTCAGTCACGAGCGTTTCTCCAGGCCGACTTTTCCGACGCGTGCAATCGTACGACCGGCGATGACCTGAGTCTCATTGCGGCGAAGCTGCCCGCAAGCTGCGGCGATGTCAACGCCCATGGTCTGGCGCACGGTGGTCTTGATTCCGTAGCTCTCGATGATCTGCTGGAAGGCGTGTACGCGTGCTGGGGCGGGGCGTTGTCCGTTGTATCCTTCCACCGGATTGAGCGGAATGATGTTGAGGAGTGCGTGGACGCCTTCCAGCAGGCGGCCTACGGCGTGGGCGTCGGCGTCGCTGTCATTGATGTCCCTGATGCAGCAGTATTCAAAGGTGATGCGTCGCCCGGTCTGTTGCTGGTAGGTGTGACAGGCGGCGATGAGACGTTCCAGCGGATAGAGCTTGTTGACGGGCATCAAGGCGCTGCGCAGTTCGTTGTTTGCTGCGTGGAGCGAGATGGCGAGGCGTAGTGGGAGCTTCTCCAGACCCAGGCGTAGCATGGCTGGCACCAGGCCGGATGTGGAAATGGCGATGTGCCGCATCCCGATTGCCAGGCCTTCTTCGTGGTTGAGGATCTTGACGCTCCGGATCGTGTTGGTGTAGTTTGCCAGAGGTTCGCCGATTCCCATGTACACCACGTTGGCGATGCGCTCGCCCCTGGAGGCAATCAGTCTCTGGACGCTGAGAACCTGATCGACGATCTCCCAGGTCTCAAGGTTTCGAAGTACACCGGACTGGCCGGATGCGCAGAAGACGCATCCCATCGCGCATCCGACCTGGGTCGAGATGCACAGCGTGGCCCGTCCTGGTCCAAGATGGTCGTCAAAATGCATGAGCACAGTTTCAAGTGTGTTGCCGTCGGGCAGCCGAAAGAGAAATTTCTCAGTGTCGCCGGCTACAGCGCGTTGGTGGGTGACGAGGTCGAGGCCTGGAATCACTGCCAGGGTGTTCAAGCGCTCGCGCAGGGCGCCTGACAGGTCGGTCATCCGCAGGAAGTCCTGCTCGTACTTCTGATACAACCACTTTACAAGCTGACGGGCGCGGAACGGCTTCTCTCCGTGTGCGCCAAACCAGGCCGCAAGTTCGTGGGGGAGAAGGTTTTTTAGATTTGTGCGTGCGGAGTCTGTTTGCGTCGTTGTGTCTGTGGTTTCATCCTGGGAGCGTGAGAAGGGTCTGTCACGCTCTTCTTCGGCGAGACGCGAAGAGGTGAGGGAGGAGGTCATCAGTTCATTCCGTCTCCCATGACCATCTGGATGATTTCGAAGTTCTTGCCGGAGGGGGAGCGCTGAAAAACAAACTTGTTGATCTTCAAGCTCACCTTGAGCGGATGTCCGTTGTCGTTGACCTCTATCGGTTCGCTGGCAATGACGGGTAGCACACTGGTCACGACGATCCTCGGCCCTTCCCTTCGCACCTGAACGTAGGCGATGTCAAGAGGCTTCATCTTGAAATCCTTGTGGCTGAAGAACTCTGCCGTCGCGCCGCGGAAGGCCTGACGAACGTCGTCTGCACGGCCCTTTCCTCGGTGCTGCCAGTCCATGGCAGACGCCTCAATGGCCGGATGTTCCAGACGCATGACCGTCTTGAGGTCGCGTGCTGAATAGGCGTGGTATAGCGCGCGAATCAAAGCGACGACCTGTGCTCTGTCAGCTCGTCCCACCGAGAAAGGGGTCGATAGGGGGGATGGGGCGGCCCACACCGAGGTTGTTGCGAAGAGGACGAGGACCGTCGTGAGGATAAGCCGGGATCGGGAGCGCGTCATGCTGCTTACCTCCTGCCTGTTGAAGGCGCTACCGGGTGCGCCAGGATGTGGTTCCCATCGAGCGGACGGTAGCGGTGATTTAGGGACGTGAGGTTGCCATTTCGAGGAAGCATTCACCCGCCTCGATGCGGTATCCTGAGAGAAAATCGGCCGCAGCCATCCAACGCTTTCCTGCGGGTTGGACTTCTTCAACCGCCAGGACGGTGCCCTCGCCAGCGGCCAGGTGAAGGCCGTTTGTTCGACTGGCCACCACGGTTGTTCCTGGTGAGGCGTCAGTGGACGTGTTGACCGCACGCACGCGCCGCACTTTCAGCAACTGGTTGCGAAAGAACGTGTAGGCGCCAGGCTCGGGCTCGCACGCTCTTACGAGCCGGTCAATGGCTTCGGCGGTCCACTGCCATGGAATCTGCGCCTCTTCGCGTGTGATGATGGGAGCATGATTGCCTGCCGTGAGATCCTGGGGAACGCGTGGGGCCGTATTCGTGGAGATGGCGCGAAGTGTCGTGTGGATCGCGTCGACGGCCAGGCGACCCAGTTTTTCTCGCAGGGAACCCGCCGTTTCATCGGGTGCAATGGCTATCGGTTGTTGGAGGATGATATCGCCGGTATCGAATCCCTCATCCATGTAGAAGGTGGTGATCCCTGATTCAGGGTCCCCTTCCAGGATTGCTCGTTCGACAGGACACGGTCCGCGGTGGCGGGGGAGGAGGGATCCATGCAGGTTGATGCAGCCGTGGGGTGGCAGGGACAGGAGTTCCGGCGGCACAAGCCGTCCATAGGCCATGACGACAATGACGTCCGGTGCGAGTGCACGCACCGTGTCAAGGAAGCTGCTGCTCCTGAGCTTGCGGGGTTCGTGCACGGGGATGTTGCTTGCGAGAGCCTGAGCCTTCACTGCTGTGGGTCTCGGTTCACGCTTTCGGCCGAACGGTCGATCCGGCTGGGTGACGATCGCGAGCAGTTCGTGGGTTTCGTAGAGGTACTGCATGGTGGGAACAGCAATGGGGGCTGAGCCCATGAAGACAACGCGCATTTAGATGTTTCCGAGTGCCGGCTCGTAGCGCCCCTCGTCGGCGGCCTCGTCAAGTTCTTCTTCAGTCATTTCGCGAATGTTCGTGGCGACATCTGTGAAAAGGCGACCGTCAAGATGGTCAATCTCGTGTTGAAACACGCGGGCGAGAAGCCCCTCGGCGGTAAGCGTGATGGCCTTGCCCTTTTCATTCAATCCCTTGACGACCACACGCTCGGCGCGTTCCACGTCACCGTAGACATTCGGAATGCTCAGGCAGCCTTCGACGCCCACGACCGACCCTTCACGTTCCACGATCCGCGGGTTGACCATTCGTATCGGAGGCTCTCCGTCATAGATGTCTGCCACGATCAGACGTTTTGAAACACCAATCTGTGGGGCCGCCAGGCCCACCCCGTTGTTGGCGTGCATGGTCTCCACCATGTCGTCGAGCATCTGTTCGAGGAGATGGTCGACGACGCGGATGGGTTGCGCCTTCTTTCGGAGGACCGGGTTTCCGTCGTAGGTCAGGGGGAGAGTGGGCATTCCTGTCACGTTCCTGTTCGAGAATCTGGACGGGGTCGGGCGGGCGAATCAGTGCTGACCTCCGAGGGCGGGCGGCGGCAGCCTGGATCAGTAACCTGCAGGAGAGCCGCCAGTGGGCATGGATGACGGGGTTGTAGGCGCAGCCGTTGGGGTCTCGACTGGAGCGGGAGTTGACGTTGCCGCGGGCACTGAGGTTGGCGTGGCGGTTCCACTCTTCCCCGTCTTTACCGGCTGCGGGTCGTGCTCGATCTTGACTGTTGGCTTGATGTACTGGTTGTAGTAGTTGTACCACAGGAAGTGCTGTGAAGAGGTCTCACCGGGGGCGAGGACCGAGATGAACTTCGGCGGCAGGGTGGCGACAGGGTTGCCGCCCTGGTCATTCAACTGGACCGTGAACTTGATGTTGGTGACCGGTTGATCTGACGTATTCTTGATGGTTGCTGTTCCACGCAACTCCGCCGGCACTTTGCTGTTCGGGATGATTGGATTCGTGTAGT
>JAJXVI010000295.1 GCA_021782195.1 bacterium
GTATTTTGACCCGGAAAACATCGTTCGCCTTGCAATCGAGGGCGGGTGCAATGCCGTCGCCTCGACCCTGGGGGTTCTCGGTTCAGTGGGCCGACGATACGCCCACCGCATACCGTTCATGGTAAAACTCAACCACAACGAGTTCCTCTCCTACCCCAACCGCTACGATCAGATCATGTTCGCCCAGGTTGAGCAAGCGTGGAATCTCGGAGCGGTGAGCGTCGGGGCGACCATCTATTTTGGTTCGGACGAGTCTACCCGGCAGATCCAGGAAGTCAGCCGCGCTTTCCAGCGTGCACACGAACTCGGCATGGCAACCGTGCTGTGGTGCTATCTGCGCAATCCTGCCTTCAAAACGAAGGAGGCCGACTATCACGTTGCCGCCGATCTTACAGGCCAGGCCAATCACCTGGGCGTCACCATCCAGGCGGACATCATCAAGCAGAAAATGCCCGAGACGAACGGTGGCTACACCGCGCTGAACTTTGGAAAGACCGACAAGCGCGTTTACAGCCAGTTGACTTCTGCAAACCCGATCGACCTGTGCCGCTATCAGGTGGTGAACTGTTACATGGGTCGTGCCGGGCTCATCAACAGCGGCGGTGCATCGGGGAGCAACGACCTGGCCGACGCTGTGCGCACCGCGATTGTCAACAAGCGCGCCGGTGGTAGCGGGCTCATCAGTGGTAGGAAGGCATTCCAGAAACCCATGTCAGAAGGCGTGGCGCTGCTGAATGCAATTCAGGACGTCTATCTGTCAGATGATGTGACGGTGGCATAGATGCAAATCTCCGAACTGCGTGAAATGCTGGAACTTGACCCGGAGGACGTCGAACTGCGTTACGCGCTTGGTCTGCACCTGCTCGAGGACGACGACGGCGACCCGAAAGAAGCCGTGGAACACCTGAGCAACGTGCTTGAGATCGAGCCCGGGCATGTCGCCTCGCATCTTGCCCTGGGACAGGCGTATATGCGCCTGGGCAAGGACGACGAGGCGCGTGAAACGCTGGAAGACGGTCTGCAGGTTGCCCAACAGCTTCAGCACGGCCAGGGACACGACCTCGTCCCACAGTTCGAGGAACTGCTGGCCGAACTCTAGGAGCCTGTCGGAAAACCTCCCCGTCATCCCGATACCCACAAACTGTTGCGGCCAATTCAGGTAATACCCACAACAGTTTGTGGGGATTGCCTATCTGAACGGGGCTTTCCGACGGCGACCTGGAGACAAAACAGTGTCTCCGGAACCAGCGACGAATCGGGAACTGGCGCCTGGAAGCTTGTCGGTGGCGCTCGAGGCAAAACAGCGTCTCCCCGGTGCCGTCGACCGTGGGATCCTGGTGGCAAAGCATTTGGTTTCCCCATCAGGTCTTGGGCACGTGTGCTGTTGGGCTGTGGTTGTCGTGCGTGAGCGCGGCCTCTCCGCGGGCGGCTTTTGCGGACGCGTCCCCCTCCCGCAACCACACTGACCCGGGACAACCCCGAGCGGGACGCGGACAGTGTGGTTGACTCATCCACGCTTGCAAGCCCGCGGAAACCACGTCCGCGGGCTCTTTGCGTATCACGGGTCAAATCAGTGTCCGCAGCCACCGCCTCCGGGGCTCGGTGCAGGCCGGACCGTTAGTGCACGGCCGCTGCGGATCTAACGCTCGCGCGCTCGCTCACAGACGCTTTCGCATCGCCCGCGACCGCCGAAGCGCGCGGAGCGAAGCCAAGCACGTATGCAAGGAACATGCAGGTTCCGGCATTCGCCAGCAACCACATTTTTTGCGTAAGCCATCCCGAGACGCCGTGCAGGTCGGCCGTCTGAAAGAACACCTGGGAAAGCAGGAAGGCTGCAACGCCGACGCTCAACCCGAGGACCACGTCCTGGAGGCGACGCTCGCCGAAGGTGCAGACCGCAAGCCCGAAGGGCAGGAGGGCTGACCAGAAGAGGGCGTTCGCGTGACTGTTGAGCCCGGCGAGTGCGATGTCATAGTTGGGAGCCGCTTGCGTGAGAATGCCAGCATTGTGCACTCCCAGGAGCGGGAGGAAGAAAAGCCCCGCGCTGCCTGTCAGCACGCCGATGAGCGTGAGCAGTGACACGCGACGGCGGCGTGGCCACGCGACGAGAAGCGCGCCCCACAGCGCGAGGCCGAGCACGAAGCGGGAGAGCGGGTCGAGAATTGCGGTCTTGATCACCGCCCGGCCCACGTCGAGGACGCCGCCGCCGTAACCTTTTTCCAGGTCGAGCCCTTCCTTTCGCGCCGTGTCGCGCAAGATTTCGCGGACGGCTTCGGGCCGAGTGACGCCCAGCGAGACCAGCAGCGCAGCCGCCCCTGCCACGTGCGGAGCGGCCATCGAGGTGCCCTGGAAGAGCGCGTAGTTCTCGGTTGTCGGGTCGCCAATGCCGATGGTGTTCTGCAGAATTCCGTCGCGCATCCCGTCGCCATTCTGGTCGACGTTCATGTCTCCGCCTGGCGCTGCAATGTCGACGCGTTTGCCGCGATTGGTGTAGAAGGTGAGCTGGTCGTCGTAGCGGGTGGCCGAGACGGCGATGCACTGGGGATAGCGAGCCGGGAACGACACGTTCTCCGATGCGCTGTTCCCCGCGGCGCACACGATGATGACGCCTTTCTTGTACGCGTACTTTACCGCGGAGTCAAGAATGCCGCTTCCGATCGGTCCGCCGAGGCTCATGTTGATGACCTTTGCGCCGCGGTCGGCGGCCAGTCGAATCGCTTCGGCGATGTCGGAGAGTTTTCCGCTGCCCCGCGCGCTGAGCACCTTGATCGGCATGATGGACACGTTCGGCGCCACGCCGACCACGCCGATGCCGTTGTTCGTGCTCTGCGCCACCGTGCCGGCAACGTGGGTTCCGTGCCCGTGATCGTCGTTGGCGTGCTCGTTGCCGGTGATGAAATTCCATCCTTTGACGAACTTCGTCTCCTTGAGGTCCTCGACTTCGTGGAAGCGTTCGTAGTCTTCGTACGCGACCCCGGTGTCAATGATGGCGACGATGACGCCACGACCGGTGGTGGCTGTCCAGGCTTTTTCGACGTCAATCTTGTGCATGTTCCACTGATAGCGGTAGAGCGGGTCGTTCGGTGGAGCCGAAGGTGTCAGCGCAGTAATGTTCTTGAGCGAGATGATGTCCTTCGGGTCCCACTCGCCCACGTAGTATCGGTTCGGTTCCGCGTACTTCACCTGTGGATCGCGGCGTAGCGCGTCGACGACCGCCTGCAGACGATCTCTGCCCACGTCCGCCACAAAAAGGTGGCTGCTGGTGGAAAACGGACTGTTCGGATGCAGGTTGAGATGCATCTCGGTATCGAGCGTGGTGACTTCGGTTGCTGTTGGATACGCGCGGAAGTCGACCACGACCCCTCTGGCGTGCGGCGCGGGGATCTCGGCTCCGGTGCCGGCCGTGGACGTGCGGCCGCGTCCCACAGACGTGGTTGTGGGCGCAGCGGCTGTACCCGACGTGCGGTCCTGGGTGCCGCGGTGGCATGCTGGCAACAGGGTCAGGGCCAGGAGCACGACCGCAACTGCGCCAGCGATGGCTGGAAACTTGACCTTCATGGTGATTGACGCCTCCAAGTCCCTGCTCTGTGGCTGTCTGGGACCGCACTGCGTGCGAAGACCCGTGCGGACCGCAGTCGGTATGCTTGCGCGGTTGGTTGCCCCTTCTCGTCGCTGATGATGGGGCACGGTCGCTGCGAGCGTCGACTACGTCACGGCGTGGCCGCAGAAGGCACAGAAGCGGGCAGTTGGTGCAAGTCTTCCGTTGCAGGCGGAACATGTCCTCTCGCGCTGTGTCGCCACGTTGGCGCCGCAGTGACCGCAGAATCGCGCCGTCTCGTGCAGGGGCACCCCGCAGTGAAGGCAGACGTGCACAGTAGCCGCCGGATCTTCTGGGACGGGGTACTGCTGCGGCGGTGGCGGTGGCGGTGGCGGGGCGTTCCACGAGCCGACCGGTGTCTGCGGTTCGTGAGCAACCGGCGGGCCTGGATCGCGGCGCAGCCACGCCAACGGATCTTCCGCAACTGGGGACGGTGCCGGGTGAGGGGAAGGGGGAGGAAGTGCGTGCGGTACGGGCGGGGGAGGATCCGCAGGAAGTGGCGCGTGCCATTCCCCGGAGGGGGTGACTTCACGCTCGTGTGGGAGAGACACGGGGAGCGAGGAAAGATCCGACATGTGAATCGATCCGAGGGGCGAGGAGGGCGACGGAGCGTCCGATGGCGGGGCGGCATGCACGGCTTGCTGCACGGACGGACGTCGCAGGGCGATTGTTTCCTGGTCGATGGGGACGAGGGGTGGAGCTGGAGTGGTCGACGTCGTGGTTTCTGCGAGCGCGTGGACTGCTTCGGACGTGGACGTCCCCTCGGCCTGGAGCGTTTCCTGGAGCGTTTCCTGGGGCGTTTCGGGTGCCTCGTCTTCTGGGAACAGGAGTCCGTGGGGTGCGGATTCGGCTGCCTCGGACGTGGACGGCGCCTCGGCCTGGAACGTTTCCTGGGGCGTTTCCTGGAGCGCTTCGGGTGCCTCGTCTTCTGGGAACAGGAGTCCGTGGGGTGCGGATTCGGCTGCTTCGGACGTGGACGGCGCCTCGGCCTG
>JAJXVI010000296.1 GCA_021782195.1 bacterium
GCGTTCGGACTCATTTTTCGCGCCTACCACCTGGGCTTCCCGACCACGCGTTACTTTGACGAGTGCTACTACGCCAAGGCCGCAAGCCGCATTCTGCGCGGTCTGCCCGACTCGAACACCGTTCATCCCCCGCTCGCGAAACTGATCATGGCCACCATCGGCTACATGTTCGAGCAGGTTGGAATGGCGTTACACCACGCGGGTCTCACCGGCCCCGTCACCGACTTCAGCATGTGGAGAGTCGGCAGCGTGGTGATGGGGTTGCTCATGATCGCCCTCACCTACGCACTCGGCATGAGACTTTTTCGAAGCCGCTTCGTCGCGGTCGTGGCGAGTTTCTTGCTCGACATCGACTTTCTGCATGTCGTACAGAGCCGCATCGCGATGCTTGACATGTACATCTCGTTCTTCATCCTGCTGGGCGCCTATGGCGCGTGGCGCTCCATCGAGTGCGAGCGCAAGTCGTTCGGATGGGCAGTCTTCTCGGTGCTGGCCTTCGCCACGGGCTTTGCCTGCAAGTGGAACTCGCTCTTTGCGATTGTCGGAGCCCTTCCGGCAATGCTGCTGCTCAAGCCTGTGGGTTCGCAATACTGCGTGCCGGGCGGTCCACGCGGCGCCAGCCCGTTTTCTCTCACGAAGTGGACCGGAATCCTCATCGGCCTCTACCTGGTGTTGATGCCGACCGTCTACGTTGGTGCATTCGTGCCCTTCATGTGGCAGCACAACTGGAACCTCAAGACGAGCTGGCGCGACGCCTACGCCGATCACATGCAGATGATCGACTTCCGCTACAGCAAACAGTTCACACACCGATACATGTCACAGTTCTGGGCGTGGCCCACCATGATGCGCCCGGTCTGGTACTACTACGAAGAACACAACCGACCTGAAGGCTCGATCTTTCCACCACGCACCGACTCACTGGCCGCTCGACTCGCCTGGCAGGGCAAAAACCCGCGTAAGAACGGCTACGTCACCGGCATCCTGGCGATGGGATCACCGTTCGTGTGGTGGACGTATCTGGTCTTTCTGTTCCTGACCCTGGTGCAATCGGTCATGCTTCCGATAATCAGCGTACTCAAAGCCTGGCTCACGGATCGCCGCTTGAAAACCAGGGTCCTCTCCAGCGAACCCGCGAACGCCGCAGGCCTCCCCGTACTTTCCGTGGACTTCCCCGTACTTTCTGCAGGTATTCCCACCCCGTCCCACGCCGCACCCGGAGCGCGCATGACCACCTTCGCGCGACAGGCGCTCGACACGTGGCGGTTTGGCATCGAACGTCCGTGGCTCTTCCTGCTCTTCCTCTATTTCCCGCAGGTGCTGATGTGGAGCATCAACCGCGGATTCCTTTTCTACATGCTGCCATGTACCCCGTTCATGTGCATCTTCATCGCCGCCATTCTGCGCGAGTGGCTCGAGCTGCCCTGGGGACGCCTCAGCGCGGCAACCTACCTCGTCATTTCAACCCTCTTCTTCCTGGCCTACTACCCATTGCTGGCCGCACAGTCGATTCCCAAACCAATCTACCACCTGCTGATTTTCACCGACCGCTGGATCTGACCGGGTGTTTCCTGCAACACAGCAAGAGCACCGAACATTCCCAAGAGCCCCAGGGAGACGCCTGCGAACATCGGCTTGAGGAAGATACCGTCTCGCACCGCACCGCACCCCGCACCGTCCCGCACCGTCTCGCGCCGCACCGTCTCGCACCGCACCGCACCCCGCACCGCACCCCGCACCGTCCCGCACCGTCTCGCGCCGCACCGTCTCGCACCGCACCGCACCCCGGACCGCACCCCGCACCGTCCCGCACCGTCTCGCGCCGCACCGTCCCGCACCGCACCGTCTCGCACCGCACCCCGCGCCGCACCGTCCCGCATCCACGGCGGCAGGGGCAGGAACGTTCACCGTCCTGCGTCGAACCGCTCCCTCTGTGCCCTCTTCGGCGCAGGCGGGGGCACGGTCACAATCCGCGAAGCGGGGGTGAAAGTGCTTCAGCGAAGGAGAAATTGTGATCAAGGACGACCCTGACGCTCCCACGTTTTCCATGGAAGATCTCGAGCGCTACAGCACTCAATTCGAAGAAAGAAACGATGAAGAGGGCGCGCGCACCTTCGAAGTCGACGCCGACGACGAAGACCAGCGGCTCGACGCGTGGATCGCAAATGCAGCCCGCCTCTCTCGAACCCAGGTTCAAGACCTGCTGGCCGAAGGCCATATCCACTATCTCGGTCCGCGGCGCCTGCCCAGGCTCAAGCCCAGCCTCAAAGTTTCGGCCGGCGACACTTTTCGCCTCGAACGCCCGCCCGTCGAACTCCTCGACGTCGCAGCCGAGAACCTTCCCCTCGATATCGTGTACGAAGACGAGGATCTGCTCGTCATCAACAAGGCCCGTGGCATGGTCGTTCATCCTGCCGCAGGAATCAACCGCGGCACACTCGTCAATGCGCTGCTCTATCACGTCCGCGACCTTTCGGGTATCGCGGGAGTGGCGCGCCCCGGAATCGTCCATCGGCTCGACAAGGACACCTCGGGACTGATGGTGGTCGCGAAGAACGACAACGCGCACAGCGCGCTGACGCGTCAGTTTGCGGGGCGAGTCGTCAAGAAGGTGTACTTTGCGCTCGTTCACGGCAATCCAGGCGCTTCCAGCATCATCGACATGCCCATCGGACGCCATCCCATGGACCGCAAGCGAATGGCTGTCATCTACTCGGGCCGCCCGGCCGTCACCGAGTTCCTGCGCACCGAGGTATTTCCCGAGTACAGCCTCCTGCAGGTTCGCATTCGCACGGGCCGCACGCACCAGATCCGCGTGCACATGGCCTGGATGGGGCACCCCGTGGCCGGCGACCCCGTCTACTGCCGGCGCGATCCCCTGGGCCTCAACGGCCAGTTCCTCCACGCCGGGTCGCTCGAATTCACCCACCCGCGCACCGGAGACATGCTCAGCCTGGAACAACCCCTCCCGACCGAACTCGCCACTCCCCTCGAACAGTTGCGCGCGGGACTCACCGTGGGCGATCCAACCGCGTCAACATCTCCCCTGCAGATACTCGACGGTTGGCGCGAAGCCGCTTCGGGGGCGCTGTGAACAACGCGTCCCTCCCGCTTCCTCACACCGGTAACGGCGGCATCACCATCAGCAGTTCGGTCTACGATACGCTCCCCCCGCAGTTTGTAAAGTGGTACGCGGAGACGTTCCGCGGCACGCGCATGATCTACGGCCACTGGAGCCTGGGCTCACTGACGCGCGCCGACGGCGTCGCCCATCGACAGATCGCGGTTTTGCGTCCCGCTGAACTCGAGGAAATGCTGGCGCGATACGAGGACGCGAGAAATCGTCGCGTGGGCGGCATGCTGGGCGGACTGTGGCGCCAGATCGAGGAACTCAAGCGTAAAGCCGAGATTCAGGTGTTCGACAACGCGCCGTGGAACGCAGACCTCGAAGGTCACACGCTCGGACGCGACCGGAACAGCATCGCCATCTCGGTCATGGGAGGAAAAGGCGCGCGACCCAACGACCTGGGCTTCATGGCCCCGCTTCCGGTGCAGTTGCAGGAGATGATCCGGCAGGTCGCCGACGCGTGCATTGCCACCCGGACTCCGGTCGAGCGCTTCATGACCGCCTCCGAAGCAGCGGACAACCTCGATCTTCCCCGCATGGACGCTCCTGCGGCTCCCCACCCGCCCCGCGGATTCCGCACCGTGCGCGAAATCTGGGACCTCGAAGCCTGGGTAGACACCGAAAACGGATCGCTCGAAGCTCCGCTGCATTCCGCCCGCGTGGGCTGGACACGCCTGGGCGACTGGATCCGCGAGCACGCGCTGCGCACCCTGGCCAGTCGCACCCACGACGAGTGGACGCACGAAGCCCCGTGAACCACGCGCCAACCGCCCGTTCGCCGCACTCGCCCCAACGCCTCGGGCACGCGCCGGCTCTCCACAGTCAAGGCGAGTCCGGTTGCAACAGAGGCGGAAGATAATTGCCGTGTATTCGAGCAACGTCCGCGTACTGATCCTCGATGAAGAAGTTCGACGCATCCGCGAGTACGTCGGAAATGTTCCACACCGTGCCACGGGAGGGCTTCTTCTCGGGAACCGTTATCAGCGCGATGATCTCGAGTTCATTGTCGTCACGCACACCACCACGCGCGTACCCGAAGAACGACTCGCTGACGAGACGTGTGCCAACCATCCCATCTTCACCGCAGCCGACATGGAACGCGCGCTTGAAAAGTACGGCGGCGCAACCTTCCTCGGACGCTGGCACGCCCACCTCGATGGCCTGAACCGCCCGACCTCGCAGGACCGCACGTGGGCCGTTGAACTTCTCGACCAGGCCACCGTTCCTTTCATCCTTCATCCCATCGTCGTAAGCAGCAACGGAGAAGTCAATCTTCACACCTACCTGCTGACAGCCGACGGTGGCAACTTCCAGAAGGTCACCTGGCAGTCGGCCACACGCCAGGAAATCGAGCGGATCCGATCCGACCGACCTCCGCCCGTGACCCGTGAGACCGAAGCCGAGGTCGGGATGTTCTCCCTGGTGAAGACCCGAGACCTCTTCCGAGAGGAAGGT
>JAJXVI010000297.1 GCA_021782195.1 bacterium
GAGTGCTGACTTCAATCGCGATGGCAAGCCGGATCTGGTTTCGGTGAATGGAGGCTCGAACACGGTATCTCTTCTGTTCGGGAACGGGAATGGTCAGTTTCTTGCACCTCTGAACATCCCCGTGGGGAATTCACCCTCGGGCGCGGCGACTGCTGATTTCAACGGAGATGGCATTCCGGATCTGGCGGTGACGAACAGCGCGGACAGCACCGTGACGATTCTGCTTGGCACCCCAGCTGTTCCGAAAATTGGTCCGGGTCCACTTCCCTGGTTTACACAGGGTCCGGTGCTTCCGACGGGGACGGGTCCGCGCGGAGTCACCGTCGGAGACTTCAATGGAGATGGTCACGTTGACCTGGCTGTTGCGAACGATTATGCGAACACGGTCTCGGTTTTTCTGGGCAATGGTGATGGTACATTTCTTCCGGCTGTCAACTATCCCGTCGGTCAGAGTCCTGTCTTTGTAGCGACGAGCGATGTAAATGCCGACGCAATACCGGATCTGCTGGTCACCAACTCCGCGGGAGGGGACGTCTCGATTCTTCTGGGCAACGGCGACGGCACGTTCCAGGAACAGCAGATGTTTGGCGTCGACTTTGGTGTAACCGGTCTCGTCGTCGGTGACTTCAACAATGACCTTCGTCCTGACCTTGGCGTGGCCGATGGCTTCGCGGGAATTCTCCTGCACAACTGAATGTCGCGCGGTTGGTCTGCTCGTGCCCCGGAAAATCTTCGGTGATGCGACTCGGATGGTGTTGACTTCAGACTAGAGGATTGACACCATTCGACGAATACCTTCATCGATGCGGCCACATCGGTCGTGTCGGTCTGGATGTGAGACGCGGCTTCGTCGGTCGCGTCAACCCCGACACAAGGTTTGCGTCTGAATCTTGTGCGCGCATCGTCGGGAAAAGGAGGCAAGCGCCGGGCAGTGGTATCCCCCACTTCCTGCGTGCGCTCCTCCCGACCGGGAGAAAGCCTGATGAAGTGGTCAGCACCCGCTGGAAAAGCCTCTCTGGCCGTCGTGGCGCTTGCCGTCTACGTCACGGCTGTGTTTGGCATTGAACTGACCCTGCGTTCCGGTCGCGTGGCCAGCCTCTGGTTGGCCAACGGGGTTGTTCTGGTGGCGCTTCTACGCGCGGAACGCTCAGCCTGGCCTTCACTGCTTCTCACCGGCTTTCTGGCCAACCTCGCCGCCGATCACACCGTGGGAGACGGCGGGTGGGTCGCTTTCTTCCTCACCGTTTGCAATTCCGTGGAGATTCTGACGGCGCTCTGGTTGTTGGAGGGGGCGCGTGAAGCGGGTTCGCAGGTCCTGCGTCTCGAGCGCCTGCCGGTGATGGTGCGATGCGTTGTGGCAGGAGGCCTGGTGGCACCTGCTGTGTCGGCCAGTCTGGCTGTCATGATTCTTCCCGGACCGACCTTGCCCACGTTTGAGACATGGTGGTTTGCTGACGCTCTTGGAAATCTCCTCATGGTGCTGCTTTCCACCTCTGTCAGTGCGCCCGACTTTGTAACGATTTTCCGATCTGGACGCGGTGTAGAGGTTTTTCTCAGTCTTGCCGTCGCCTTTGTGGGCACATACGTGGTGTTCGTTGACAGCCAGACCGCGCTGATTTTTCTGCTCTGTCCGTTGTTCGTGGCGATGGCGTATCGTACGGGTCGGCCGGGTGCCGTTCTCGTGGGCTTCACGTCGACCCTCGGCGGCGTGCTGGCGCTCGCATCGGGAACAGTTTCCCAGTCACGCCTTCCAGACCTGGTCTGGCTTCTACAGCTCTTTGAATCTGTCAATCTGTTCACCACCGTACCGATCGCCATGCTCATGGACGCCGTGAAAGCGAGTGAGCAGCACTTTCGAAGCTTTTTTGAGCGTCATCGAACCTTGATGGTGATGGTCCGCAATCGCGATTACACCATCTTTGACGTAAACCCGGCCGTGACCCGTTTCTACGGATACGAGCGGGAAGCCATGCTGGGAATGAAACTCTGGAGCCTGGCGGCGGTACCACCAGAAGTTGTTCGTGAACGGGTTCAACGCAACGCGAAAGAAAATGGGGGTGAATTTGTATTTCCGCACCGTCTTGCGAACGGCGAAATTCGTCAGATGCTCATCCAGACGTCACCGGTCCGCATCGGTGGCGAAGATATCCACATCAGCACGCTCCACGACATCACCGACAGGATAGCGGCATTGCGCGAACTGACCCGGCAGACGACCCGCTACCGCTCGCTCATGGCCCTGTCGCGGGACGCAATCCACCTGCTTGACCCGGCTGGTAATCTGGTTGAATGCAACGACGCGTTTGTCGACCTGCTTGGTTACACCCCCGAGGAGACTCGTCATCTTGATGTGGCGCAGTGGGACGTTGGCATTCCAGCGTCCGACCTGCTTTCCACCATCGACAGGCTCATCCGGCAGGGGGGCGTGTTTGAGACCTCATACCAGAACAGGGATGGCCGTATTTTTGATGTTGAAGTGGCGGCTGTGGGGGTACAGCTTGAGGGAGAACGCTACCTGCTGGCATCGGCACGAGACATTTCAGATCGCAAACGTGCGGAAATTGCGCTGCGGTTGAGCAATGAACGTTATGACGAGCTTGTCCGGAGGATTCCCGTGGGGGTCTACGTCGTACACGTGAACCCGCCAACGGCGCGGATTGAATACGCCAGTCCGAGATTCTGCGAACTCGTAAACCTCGACCCGGGCGACCTGACAGCGCCTTCGGGTGTCGAGGCCTTCCTTGCGGCCATCGTCGAGGAGGACCGGTCTGGTTTCAGATCCCTGCTGTGGGTCCCCGCCCACGGCGATACGCTGGAATGGGAAGGCCGGTTTGTCGTCAGGGGAGAGGTTCTCTGGATGCGCGCTGTCACGCAGGTCACGCACGTCAACACCGGTGGCACTCGATGGGACGGGGTACTCCTTGAAATCAGCCAGGAGACCATCACCGCAACGCTTACCGATCTGCTGGCAAAGCTTCATGAAGCGACCAGTGCGCAGTCGGTGAGCGACGCAGCCCGTCATACGCTCGAACGCGCGGTACGCCTCACGGCGAGCGGGTCCGGGTTCATCCGGATCAGCGGCAGGTCGAGACTTCCCCATATTTTTGCGGGACTTACGGAGGAAGCCACCGAGTACTCGACGCAATCGCATCGCAGTGCACCGTCCTACCCTGCGGACCGTGTCGGCGCACTGCTTGCGCACTGTTCCTCCACGCCCGGTGCTGCATACAACAGTGCCAGTGTGGCATCTGGCGAGGACGGGGGAATGCCCCCATATCCGGGCATCACGCACGAACTTCTCGTGCCCCTCGTGCAGGATGGCGTGGTGCAGGCCGTGGTTGCACTTGCGAACAAGCCGACGGTGTACAGCGCGCGCGATGAAGCGACCGTGCGTTCTTTGCTGGAGATGACCTGGAGTTTGATTGCGCGTGCACGTGCCCAGGAGAACCTCCACAACACCCTGCAGATGCTTCGCGCCGTCGTGGACAGTACGTTTGACGCGATGTTCATCAAGGACTTGAAAGGAAGCTACCAGCTATTCAATGCTGCAGCAGGTCGATTCGTAGGGTTGAGCCCGGACCAGGTCATCGGCCACACTGATGTCGACGTCTTCTCTCCGGGGCACGCAGAGCGTGTGATGCAGGTCGATCACCAGGTGCTGGCCACCGAGGCTCCCTACACGTACGAGCACGTTCTGCACCCTCAAAACGGTGAGCCGCGCACGTTTCTGACCACGAAAGGTCCCCTGCACGGGGCGGATGGCCGGCTTGTCGGACTGTTTGGCGTTGCGCACGACGTGACCGAGCGCGCCGAAGCCGAGAAGCGCGTTTCAGAGGCCATGCATTACGTCTCCACACTCGTGGAGTCGATGCCTGTCGGAGTGGCCACTTTCCGGACTGCAGGAGACGTGGTGAGTGCAAATTCAGCCATGGCGCGTCTGGTGGGCACGAGCAAGGAAGCGTTGCTTGCGCAGGGCTACGAGCTGTTTCCATCCTGGAAGCAGGACGGCACTTCGGCGCTTGCCGTGCGAGCCCTGGAAACCGGTGTCGAACAACGCTTTGAAGGGTCCGCCACCAACCGACAGGGGCACGGTCACTGGCTCGCGTGCCGATTCGTTCCGTTCCACCACGAGGGTGAGCCCCATCTGCTTGTTGTCGCGGAAGACATCTGCGAACGAAAGCGCAGTGAGGAAGAACTGCGCGTCCGCGAAGAGCATCTGCGTCTCCTCGCCGAGAACGCCGCCGATACGATCCTTCGCGTGGATCGAACCGGAGTTATCGAGTACGCTAATCGAGGCGGGGGTGGAATCCCGCGCGAGCAGATCATCGGTACCAACATCAGTGACTGGAGTATCCCCGAACAAACCCAGGCGGTTCGCAACACGCTCGAGGCCGCATTCACGACGGGTTTGCGACAGGAGATCAAGATCGCCGGGGTCACGAACGGGAAGGGATCTCGCCTCTATCAGGCCCGAATTGCTCCCGTCGTGATAGGTGGCGAGATAAAGACCGCTGTGGTCAGCGCGACCGATGTGACTGTGATCGAACGGTAACGAAACGCGATAGA
>JAJXVI010000298.1 GCA_021782195.1 bacterium
TCCGCAACCGAACCCACGGTTCGCGTGGCGAAGATCCCTCCCACAGTCGGAGCGCCGAAAGTCAGGGTCATCGGTTCGCGCGCTCCCTGGTTCCACAGTTGCACGGTATAGCGCGCGCGAATCTCTGGCGCCTTCACGCTCGATCCGTCGAGGAAACGTACCACACGCGCATTCTGGAGCTTCATCAGCCAGTTCGTGACTGAAGAGGCGTCCGCCTTGCAACTCGATGGCCTGTCAATGGCCCAGTCTGCCTTGGCGTTCGCACGGGAAACCTCCACGGTGGAACCGCCTGAGCTGACCGACGCTCGAATGACACGAGACATGTCCACCGGAAGCGGGGACTGTTCTCGCCAGTCGGCCGGATCTCTCGCGAGGTCCGGGCTCAAGACCGTCGGCATCAGCAGCACGCGCGTATCGTTCCCAACACGCGTATACCAGCCGGCATTGTCTGGCGACTCGTTCCCAAACGCGAACGTCGAGAGTTTCTGCCCTCCCTTGAGCGAAAGGGTGACCGTGACGGCGGGCTTGTCCAGTCCATACTGCTTGAGATCGGCAGAGGTGAGCCTATCCTTCACGATTGTGTCAGCCCTCGTGTCCGAAAGCGTCTTCACGAAGTTTTGCATCGTGCGACTTGCCCCCACTCCACGATAGGGCTGACTCACGAACCACAGATGGTCCTTCTCCTGCGCGACCAGGTTCTGCCCGTGGATCGTCATGTCCATCGACACAACGTCCCCGGCTTTGAAAGTCGCGAGGTGGGGATGATTTGGATCCAGGTCTGGAGCCTGCACCCTGTCCGCGTTCCAGTACAACGCGAAGAGGGCGAGGCCCACGACGAGCATGATCACGGTTGAGCGAATGTTCATCGTAGCCTCCCTCGTCCCCAGACTCAGTACTTCTTGAAGACCGTGTGAACAAACAACCCGAGCAGACCTACAAGCGCCGGGAGGATCCACATGGTGAAGAACTTGATTCGGAGTTGAGTCGTCTCGTCAATGCTCAGCGGGTGCTGCTTGATATCGGGACGACTGATTGCGATCTGATCGGTGCGCTCTGCCATCCACGCCACGGAGTTCATGACGATATCTCCGTTGCCCAGGAGACCGAACAGCACCTTGGAGATCATCAGCGGCGAGCTTCCGAAGACGACGATGCGTCCTTCGGTGCTGGGCTTCGCTGCGGGAGCACCGGAAGCGGACGCCGCGGGAGCACCGGAAGCGGACGCCGCGGGAGCACCAGAAGCGGACGCCGCGGGAGCACCGGAAGCGGACGCCGCGGGAGCACCGGAAGCGGACGCCGCGGGAGCACCAGAAGCGGACGCCGCGGGAGCACCAGAAGCGGACGCCGCGGGAGCACCAGAAGCGGACGCCGCGGGAGACCCCTTCGGCATCGGGACACCGGATGCAAGCGCAATCGGCAGCTTTACATTCGGGCTGGCCTCTGATGGGAGTGACACGTCGAGCGGCGTCGCACTGTACGTCCCCGTGACAGCGAGTACGGCGGGACCGCGCTTGTCAGTCTTCGCATTGTACATCAGGCTGATCTTGCTGGTCGCCGCAGCCAGTTGCAATGAGCGCATGTCCAGTTTGTGATAGACCTCGATCGAGTCTGGAATTGTCGTTGCCAGAGGCTGGACGTTGGATCCTTTCGGCGGGTTCGAAATCACAAACGAACGCGGGAGATAGAAGATGGTTGGGAGCCTGAAGTCCTGGGTAATCGGTGACATACCGTAACTGGTCACGGCCGGAAAGAGAATCCTTTGCGGCCCCTGCACAGGTCCGACCATTGAACTGAAAACGACGTCACGTTGAGCAACGATTCCGTGCACCGCAAGGAACTTCTCCAGGTTCGGAAGCGGCGCCAGATGGCTGGTCATCGAGTCGCAGAAAATCAGAAGGCGTCCGCCGTGTTCGAGATACTTCTCCAGCATCTGAATCTCGCTGGGCAGAAAGTCCTTCTCGACCCCTGCAATCACAACTACCGATGCGTCAGGCGGTACACCGGTCGTGCTCGGATCCATCAGTGAGAGCGGCTTGACCACGTAGTTCTCGCCCTCGAGCGCTGACTTGAAAGCTGCAAGTCCACCGTCGCCCGGTGCGTCCAGGGCTGCCTCACCGTGGCCAGTCGTGAAGTACACGGTGGCGGTGGTGGGATTCAGCAGGTGCAGCAGGCCAGCAGTGATCTTGGATTCCATGCTCTCGAGGTCATTCTTGCCCCCTGGTGGAAGCGAGATGGTCTCAACGTGGCCGCCGCTCTTGAGAACGACCGTCCGGAGCATCTTGATCTTGTATTTCTCGGCCGTCAACGGGTCACGCTCGGGATCCACGACGCGATACGTAAAATTGGGGCTGTTGAAGGCATACTCTTTGAGCATGTCGTGAAGGGTGTCGTACCCGATAGCATTGCGCTTCGAGAAACCAATCGCCGTGACGGGGGCCTTCAGATGCCCAAGCACTTTCAACGAAATGTCGCTCAAAGTGAAACGCTTGTTGCGAGTCAGGTCCCACTCTTTCTGGAGGGGAATCGTCTTGCCAAACAACCCGACCGCCTTCAGTTCGGGCGGAATCATGTTGATAAGGATCAGGATTGCAGCGAAGACGATGATCGCAATCGCGGTATTGGCTCCGTACAGGATCTGTCTTTTCATCGTCTCAACCTCTCCACTTTCGCGCTTCTAGCTGCTTGACCGTGAGGAAGACGAAAAATGCAGCAAGGCTGACATAGAAGAGCACGTCGGTGGAATTGATGATCCCCCGGCCAAAACTCTCATAGTGATCGAGCAGAGAAAGACTGTGAATAAATTTCGCGATATTGATTTTCTGCCACCAGTGGGCGGTTGCAGGCACCGGAGCAAGGCTGTCAGCAGGAATGATTGCCGAGGCAAGCCACAGACCGAGCAGGGGGATCAGGGTGCAGAAGAAGGCGATGACCTGGCTGCCGGTCAGTGATGAGACGAAGATCCCCAGAGTCAGGAAATCAGTCACCATCAGCATCATCCCGAAGTAGCAGCAGAACAGGACCGGCCAGTCCAGGGCATTCTGCCCGTACAGGGATACCCAGAAGATAGGCACCACGGTAAAGCTCAGCATGATGGCGCACACGGTCAGCGCCGCGAGCAACTTGCCAAAAATAAGCTGCGCCTCCGTGAGTGGGTAGGTAAACAGTACCTCCAGGGTACCCATCTGCTTCTCTTCAGCAAACAGGCGCATACTGAAGACCGGCACTGCAATCAGCAACAGGAACCGGATGAAATTGAGAAACGCCGTCATCATGTCTGTCGGGGAAACATTCTGCGACATGTACGCATCGGAAAGTCGGCTCAAGAAGACTGGAAACACCCAGCCAACCAGGAGAAGAAACGTGACCCAGACGATCCAGGCCGTCGGGGTAAGGAGGTATTGTCGCATCTCCTTGCGATAGATGGCCCACATTCGGTTATCGGGCCTCCTTCGTGGAATTCTTCTTGCCGCCGTCCGCGACCACAACTGCGTCAACGACAGGATTGCTTACCGTAGTCGCATCCCCCACGTTCGGGGTGACGGCCGCATCACCGGATGCAGCGGGATCGCCGTTCGCCCCGCCACCCTGCGAAACGAGTTTCATGAACACATCCTCGAGGCTGACATCCTTCTGGTGAAGTTCCAGCAACCCCCAGTTCGACTCGACAACACGAGCCGCAAGCTTGGGCCGCACCTCGTCGTTCGAGCGGGACACTTCGACTTTGAAACGTCCGACGTCGGCACCTTCGCGTGTTGCGCTCACCGACAGCACGCCGTCGACGCGCTTGAGTTCGGCCTCGACATCTTCGGTACGACCGCCGCGGATGGCCATCTCCACGGTTACTGTTTCGCGCATCATCTGCTCTCGAAGATTCTCGGGGGTGTCCACTGCAACAATGCGGCCCCCGTTGATGATGATGACCCGGGAACAGAGCGCATTGACTTCCTGCATGATGTGCGTGCTCAAGATGACAGTCGCCCGCTGCGCCAGGCTCTTGATCAGTGCACGGATCTCCACGATCTGCTTCGGATCAAGCCCGACCGTCGGCTCGTCGAGAATGAGCACGTCAGGATTTCCGATCAGCGCCTGAGCCAACCCGACTCGCTGGCGATATCCACGCGAGATCTTGGCAATAGGATAGTCGCGCACTTCAGCAAGGGACATCTCGGAAATCACCTCCTCGACGTACTTGCGTCGCTCTCTCCCGGGTATCCCCTTGGCCGACGCGACGAAGTAGAGGTACGAGTCGACAGACATATCGTGATATAAAGGAACATTTTCAGGCATATAGCCCACATGTCGTCTCACCTGGAGAGAATCATTGACGACATCAAAACCGGCTACCTGCGCCGACCCGCTGGTCGGAGGAAAGTAGCACGTCAGCATACGCATGGTTGTCGTCTTCCCGGCCGCGTTCGGCCCCAGGAAGCCGAGAATCTCGCCCCGGTCGACATTAAACGAGACTTCGTCGACAACGCTGCGGTCGCCAAAGCGCTTCGTGAGTTTTTCGACCACAATCATCCTTGATGCGGCTCCTA
>JAJXVI010000299.1 GCA_021782195.1 bacterium
TTCAGACATCCGCCGGCGTCGAGTCGAGTCAGGTCCGGATCGCACGATGTTCGATGCAGATCCGCCACGTTCTCTTCGACCCAGACCCCCGGTTCCTCGCGACCCCTCGCACGTGTCGCTGATTGTGGGAGCGGTCGTGTTCATCAGCGGACTGTTGTTCTTCGCATACCGGCTGGGAGCTTCTCGCGCTCCCTCTGCCGTGGCGGTGGCTCCTTCCGCCGCGGCGTCCGCGGCACCGAGCCCGAGATATCTTTTGCTGTGTCCCGTCTGTCAGCGTCCGATCGACCCGTCGAAAGCCCGTTACATCCTGGAATTCGGCAACAAGAACATCTATTTCGACCGCCTTTCATGCTTGAAGGCGTTTCAGAGCGATCCCGTGCGATACGGCGCTGGAATCGTCAAGATTCGTGTGACCCGCAGCGACGCCGCGTCCGGCGATGCCGATAGCCAGCTTCCTTCCGCGGCGTCCTCACCGGATGCAGACGGCATCAGTCCTCCCGACCCTGAAGCGTCCTCGCTGCCTCCGGATGACGGCGGAACGGGAACGTCCCCTTCGAGCGAGAGCGCACCCACCACGTCCGACCAGAACGCTTCCCCCTCTCTCCCGCCGGACAACAGCGGGAGAGAAGCTGCGTCGCCCGCTTTGCATCGCTACGTTCTCCCCGAGTCCACCGGCGGTCACCACGGTTCGTCCTCCGGCGACAACGTAGGCCCTCCGCCCGACGTCGCTCCGCCTGCCGACCAGGGAGGCACTGACTCCGATCAGGGCGGCGGAGACCAGCGCGGCGGAGACCAGGGGCCGTCCACAGGCTCGTCTCCCGATTCCGGCGACTATCAGTTGCCGCCGGGACTGGGCGATGGTCCCCCCCATCGCACTCCCGCCAACAGTCATGGAGGGGGCGGGGCATCTTACGGGAACTGACCCATCCGTGTGTGAATCGCCGCGACCTTTTCGGCCGCGGCGACCAGAGCCGATGCAGGCACTGAACGAGGTGACCAGATGGACCAGTTGAGAAAGTTTCGTGCCACGCCGGAAGGATCGTCGGCCGGGCGGGCGTGGGTCGAAGGAGGGCACGACCACTCACCAGAGGCCCCTGGCGAACCGGACGCGAGCGCCAGCGTTGACGCCACCCTCGCCAGCACGTATCCGCACGGCGCCGGGGAAGAATCGGCGGAGACTCGTGACGAGGTGTGCCTCGACAGGCAGGGTCCGCTCGGGCCTGCTGCCGGGGGCGACGCAGTGGTCACTTCCGACGCAACCGCCCAACCAGGGGTCATGGTTCTGTCCTCGGAAGATGCTGACTCGCCCGGGCTCGAGGTCTATACCCGGACAGCGCCGGATGCCGGCGTACAGAAACTGCTGGCCCCGGTGGTTGCCCAGCGTTGCGAGAACCAGATTGAGGCATTGGTCCGAGATCGTCTGGATTTTCAAGACGCGGTGGCGCAGATGCCCGTTCACGACGCGGCGGCATCCGCGGTCCTGGAGGAAGCACGCCTGCTCGCCGACGGCGTGATCCCAGGGCTTCTGGAGGGGCTGCTCAACGGGCTTCATCGGCGCGAACTGAGTACGAAGGCAGGGGCCGCACGCTTCCTGCTGCTCATCATGAAAGCACACGGTGCGTACGTGTACGAACATTGCACGCGCCTGGTCGACCTCTCCATGGCCCTGGCCCGTGAAATGGGGGCCGAAGGTGAGCGTCTCGCACCTCAACTGGAAGAAGGCGTCACGTATCGTGACGTCGGTGAGGTTGCCTGGTTTCTCACCAGGCGTTCGCCTCGCCAGCGCGATGCCCTGGTCGCCTACCTTTCCGGAATCGACATCGCCCAGGAATCGCTGTTGCACGACCTGGGAAAGATTCAAGTTCCTGCGGACGTGCTTTTCAAGCCTGCGGCGCTCACGGCAGAAGAGCGGAAGGTCATGCAGCGCCATCCGGTATGGGGGGTTCAGATTCTTGAGAGCCTTCCGGCGCTTCACCACGCCCTTCCCGTGGTCGCCCATCACCACGAGCGCTGGGACGGCGGCGGCTATCCCGATGGTCTGGCGGTTGACAGCATCCCGCTTGCAGCCCGTATTGTCAGCGTGGTGGATGCCTTTGACGCCATGGTAAGCGACCGCCCCTATCGTGAAGCACTTCCCTATCGCGTCGCGTGCGATGCGATACGCGATGGAGCGGGCACGCAGTTCGACCCCTCGGCCGCGAAGGCATTTCTGCGAATCATCGACCATGTCTGGAGCCCGGAACGGCAGTATTGAGGTCCATGCCGCTTCCCTGTCGCTGTCGTCCTGGTGTGATGGGTGGGCAGGGAAAGTCGCGTGGCATCGTCGAAGGTCGGGCGCCATCCTCGAGAGTGTATCAAGGGAGATTTCGTTCATGAGCAACAACCCTCTTCTCCAACTTCAGCAGGAAGGGGTCAGCGTGTGGCTCGACTACCTGAGCCGAGACCAGATGAACAGTGGCGGTCTCATGCGCCTGATCGAGCACGATGGCCTGCGTGGCGAGACGTCCAATCCTTCTATCTTCCAGAAGGCAATTTCCGAAGGGAAATCCTACAGTTCGGAAATCAGCGCGCTCGCAACGCGAGGACTCGATGCGGAAGCCATCTGCTGGGAACTGATGATTGCCGACGTACAGCGCGCCTGTGACAGTTTTCGTCCGCTCTACGACCAGAGCCAGGGAGCCCACGGATACGTAAGCCTCGAGTGCAGCCCGCTGCTGGCGGATGACACCGCCGCCGAGCTCGCCCAGGCTCGCGACCTCTGGAAGCGTGTCGACCGCCCGAATCTCCTGATCAAGGTTCCTGGCACGGCGGCGGGTCTTCCGGTCATCGAAGAGTGCCTCCACGACGGCATCAATGTAAACGTCACGCTCCTGTTCGCGGTGCAGCGCTACGAAGAGGTCATGGACCACTTCATGCGCGCGCTGGAACGCCGGGTCGCGGAGGGAAAGGAAATCGGACATATTGCCTCGGTGGCCAGTTTCTTCGTGAGCCGAGTCGATACTGAAGCCGAACGTCGCCTCGACAGACTGGGGAAAAACGAACGCATCGACGCACTGCGCGGTCACATCGCCGTGGCCAACGCCCAGGTCGCATATGGAAGGTTCGAAGAGCACTTTGCATCCGATCGCTGGAAAGCACTGGAGGCAAGAGGTGGTCGCCTTCAGCAGCCGCTGTGGGCCAGCACGAGCACCAAGAATCCCCACTACAGCGACATCCTCTACGTGGCGGAACTCATCGGGCCACACGTCGTGAACACCATGCCCGAAGAGACCATCGACGCGTTCCGCGATCACGGGGTGGTGAGACGAACGCACACGGCAGAACACCTCGAAGCCTCTCGGGGAATCCTGCGGACCCTTTCCGAGCTGGGCGTCGATCTTGACGACATCACCCTGAACACGCTTGAGCGGGAAGGCGTGCAGAAGTTCGCCGATGCCTACCACCAGCTGCTCGGAGCCGTCGATCGGGAGCGTCAGGCCGAACTCGGACGCGTCTGAATTGACGCGCGGCGCCCCCTTCGGCGTGACGGGTGACGGGGTCACAAGCAGCACGCCGAAGGGGCGTCACGTGGAAAAAGGCGGGGGCGCACCTTTCTCATCAGGAGCCGAGGTCGACGCGCGACAGGGAAGCGTAAAATACACGATCGTTCCCGGACCGGTCTCAACACCGCCGGCTGCTCTGGGAAATTGCGGGGGGGGCTTCGAAACCGGGTTCTTCAAAACAGACCCCGACACTGGAGCGACCAGGGGAAGTCCGACACAGGGCATGCCGCCCGGGCAGGTGCTCTCAACCCATATCCTGCCACCCTGCACCTCAACGAAAGCGCGAGCAAGTGCAAGCCCGAGGCCGGTCCCCTCGTGCTCACGACTGTTTGAAGAATCAACCTGGTGGAACGGTTCGAAGATCCGATTGACATGCTCGGGTGGGATACCTCTCCCAGTATCCGCCACCGATACGACCACGGTCCCGTCTTCCGCCGGACGCGCATCGACACCCACCCTGCCACCGCGAGGCGTAAAGCGCAGGGCATTGTCGAGAAGAATTGAAAGCACCTGCCGAATCCGTTGCGGGTCAGCGTATACCGGATGAAGTGGCGCGGTGCACGAATGGCTGAGGGTGATGCCCTTTTCCGCAGCGGCGCGGCTCGTGGTTTCACACGCATCAGCAACAAGTTGCACGAGGTCAACGTGGTCAAGTCGAAGCTGGAGGGTGCCGACATCGACGCGTGCCATTTCAATGATGTTGTCGATGATCGTGAGCAGGTGCGTTCCGCTCGCACGGATATGCCCGAGGAAGATGCGCTTCTCCTCCTCACGCAGCGGCACTGACGGATCGAGAAGCAGTTCAGAGAAACCGATCACCGGATTGAGCGGTGTTCTCAACTCGTGGCTGACAAGGGCCATGAACCTTGACTTTGCGCGCATGGAATTCTGCAGCACTTCGTTCAGGTCGCGTTGACTCTGCTCGTAGAGCTGCAATCGGTCGTAGGCGGTTCGCAACATGTCCTTCTGACGCTGGGTCTGCGTGTGGTAGAA
>JAJXVI010000300.1 GCA_021782195.1 bacterium
CCGCCTGATCTGACGCTGCGCCCGGCGGAAGAGTCCAGGTCGTCGCATACTTGCGACGACCTTTTTTGTTGTCGGCGGCCCATCCAACCCTGCCCGCACAGGGCGGACGCGTCTCCCTGCCCACACAGGGCGGACTCCAATCGGCGCGCAAGATGGCGAGAGAGAAACCGCGTCTCCCCGACCGCAAGAGCCTGCCTGGCGCACGTGGCACAGACAGCTCCGAACGCCAATTGTGCAAGTCTGAAATACCTTGAAAGGAGATTCGGGATGGAAGACGAAAAACGAAAATGACGTGTTACAGCGCATCCGTAGGGTACTCCCCTTCTTTGCCCGATATGTGTTCATCGGTGGTATTGTGTTTATCATCGATATCAACGTGTTCCGGGCCATGCTCAACGTCAGGTGGCCGCTACAGGCTCTTCACAGCGCGTTTGCAGTACGACAGATGGCGACTGCCATCTCGCTCTTGATTGCATACGTGACGCACTTCAACGTAAACAAGTACGTTACGTTTCGAAGCTTCGATCGACCGGCGTCACGGCAGTTCGCGACCTACCTGCTTGTTGCCACAACCTGCTGGCTCATCACGAGTCTTATCATCGAGGTGGCGGTCAGACTGGGATACGCACCCCTGACGGGAAAGTGCGTGGCAGTGCTCGTCAACATTCCCATCGGGTTCATCGGCCACAAGAAGCTCACGTTCGGAAACGGGCTTCGCTCCTTCCTGATTCGGGAACGTCGCGCCGCATGACGCGGAGGAACTGATTGCTGCCCGAGGCAGGGCAGGGGGAGACCGGGATTCTCACCCCCCCCACTGCCGCCAGACCCTCCTCCGGGACCGAACGCAACCAGGGTAACATACGTCGCGTAGGATCCATGCTGGCAGTACTGGCTACGATCGTCGTCTTCTTCTGGGTGCTGCGCCCTCCCCTCGACTACGACCTGTGGTTCGACATGCGCCTCGGTCAGTACATCCTGGGCACCCACACCATTCCCCATCACACGCTGTTCATCAACCATCCGCACACATTTGCGCGTCCCTACTGGATGGATGACGAGTGGGGCTTTGGCGTCCTCGTGTACAGCGTCTGGCGCATTTTCGGCAACACGGGCCTGGCCCTCCTCAAGTCGACGCTCATTACGGGAATCCTGGTGGTCCTGTTCCTGTCGTGTGCAGGAGAACCCGACCCCGTGGCCGACCCTGTGCCCGCCCCCGGGTCGCGCGAGGCCCCTCCGAACAACACGGAATCCCTGCACGTCATCGCAAGCCTCGCCATGACCTGGCTGGCAATGCTGGTGATGCGCAGTCGCTTCATGCTTCGCCCCCAGTTGCTCACCGACATTGCGCTCGCACTGCTTGTCATGCTGCTCCTGCGCAGAGAGCGTGGTCGGCGGACCGGTCTGCCGTGGACGCTACTGCTACTCTTTGTTGCCTGGGCAAATGTTCACGCCGGTGTGGCGGCCGGAGTCGTTCTGCTCGGCATCTGGACGACCGGCGAAGCGCTACAGGAAATCTGGGACGCCGCGCGCCAGCACAGGCCGTGGCGCGAAGCGGTCCGCAACGGATGGGACGCCGCGCGCGCGCTCGCCGGGCTCACCGTGTGCTCCGGGCTGGCAGCCCTGTGCACCCCGGGCGGCTGGCACCTGATCGGCTACCTTGAACTTACGTTCCAGCACACGCGTGCCGTGAAGTATATCGTCGAATGGGCTCCACTTGCTCCACGAGACCTCCTGGGAAGCGCGGGCGTCCTTCTCGCCCTCGAGGCAGGGGCCGTCATTGTCGCACTGGGAAACCGACGGATGCGACTGTCGCACGTGCTCGTCGTTGGCGCCTTCACGGTCCTGGCCGTGCGACACAATCGCTCGCTGGGCGAACTCGCCGCGGTGGTACCGCCGCTCATCTTCATCCCGCTCCACGAACTTTTCCTCCGCTCGGCATCCCGGGCAGGCAGTCGCATACGGCGAGGAGCAGAGGCGCTGGTGTTCCTCGCACTGGCCAGCGCCCTCGTGATTGCTGTCTATACGCCCGGTCGTTTCAATTTCCACCCTCCACGTGCCGTGCTGCCCGTCGGCGCCGCAGACTACCTCGAGGCCCATCCGCCCCACGGCGCTGTCTTCAACAGCTATCACTTCGGCGGCTACCTCGCCTGGCGGCACATTCCCCCGTTCATCGATGGGATGACCCAGAACTTCTCAGATTCCCTGTTTGATACGTATCTTGACATTCTCGCGGACGACCGCGACCGTGGTGCCCTTCTCCAGCGCTACGACATCGGGGCCTGCGTGCTGGCGTGGCCAATCGGACGAGACACTCATCTCGCGACCATCAAGTGGCTCGCCCGTCAACCCGACTGGCATCTCGTATGGTTTGACGACGTCGCGATGGTCTGGGTGAAGGGCACCCCTTCCACTGTTCCCTATACTGCCGTCGATCCGGCACTCCTGGACCCTTTCCTGACCCCAGATCTGGCCGCCGTCAAGATTGAAATCAATCGCTGCCTCCGGCTTTCTCCAGACTGCGCCGTGGGCCGTCGCCTGGAGGCCGACCTGGCGCTCAGGGAACATCGATACGCCGATGCGATAGCCATCTGCAACCGGCTCCTTCGGGACAATCCAACCGACAGCGAGGTCTGGATGAAGCGCGGCACGGCTCACTACGAGGCCGGAGACCTGCGGGCCGCTCTGGACGACCTGCGGCGCGCCGTCTCGAATGGGCCAGATTCTGCAATTGCGCGCTTCGACCTCGCCGTGGCCTGTGTTGCTTCCGCGGACCAACTGGCCCAGGGGGGACACCTGACCCGGGCGCGCACCTTGCGGGCGGAAGCGATACGGAGACTTCGGGAGGCCACCGTCCTCGATCCCACGTTCCGACCTGCCCGCGATATGCTCAGACACCTCCGCAACCATCGACCCGGTGAGCACCCGTCCCCTCGACAGCCGGCCTCGCACTGAGAGACCCCGGCGCAAGCGTGCGCCGCGCCTCCTCGTGCTAGGCCGTGACGACCTCCGCGGCTCCGACCCCGGTGTGATTCATGACACTCACGCGCGCGGCGACATCGCGCGCCAGCGACAGAATCTTCTGAGCCAGCGGACTCGCGCTGTCAAGCAACTGGCCCATCTCGCCAAGATCGGCGTCACGACACAGCAGCGGATCCAGCGGCAGCGACCCGATGAGCGGCACGTCCATCTGACGGGCAATCTCGCGACCACCGCCCTTACCGAAAATGGGCGTCTCCTCGTTGCAGTGCCCACACTGGAAGTACGACATGTTCTCGATCACGCCCAGGGCCGGAACCTTCATTTCTCGGAACATCGTGATCACCTTGGCCGCAATCGTGAACGCAACCTCCTGCGGAGTGGTCACCGCCACGACGCCAGCCAGAGGAATCGACTGACTCAGCGTCAACTGTGCATCGCCCGTTCCGGGAGGCAGATCGACAAGCAGATAGTCAAGCTGCCCCCACTCGACGTCGTACATGAACTGCTGAATGGCTTTGTGAACCATCGGACCGCGCCAGATGATGGCCTGCGACGGTTCGACGAGAAACCCCATCGACATCATCTTGATGCCTTCGCGCACAACGGGCTCGATCTTGCCATGGTCGTTGCCTTGAGGCTTGTGTCCCACCATTCCCATCATGCGCGGAATGCTGGGGCCATAAATGTCGGCGTCGAACAGGCCAACGCGCGCACCTTCACGTGCGAGAGCAAGAGCCAGGAGTGCGCTGACCGTCGACTTCCCGACGCCTCCCTTGCCGCTTGCGATAGCAACAATGTTCTTAATCCCGGCGACTGGCTGGCGGCTCGTGCGCGCACCCTGCACCGTCGAGGAGAGGTCGACGTGCACGTGTTTCACACCGGGCACACCCAGGACTGCCCTCTGCACGTCAGCGTGTATCTTTGCCTTGAGAGGACAGGCCGGCGTGGTCAGAATTACCTTCAACGAAACCGTGTCGCCATCGATCTTGAGGTCCGAAATCATGTTCAACGAGACAAGATCCCGGTGCAGCTCCGGTTCCTGTACGGTGCGCAGGGCCTCAATGACCTGCGCTTCGGAAAAACTGGACGTACTCATGGTTTCCTCCACTGGTTGCCGAGGCGGTCGCAAGCCCTCTCTGTGCAAGCCCTCCACGGGTGGCAGGTCTGCGCATCCGGTGAAAAGCGAGGCGGCCGTTCCGCCGCCGGGCCGTGTCTTTCGCGCCTCGAACCTTCTAGATTACCTCATGCGCGGCACGGTCTCCTTCGCCCAGGCAACATCACTGCCCCGCGACTGGACATGGCTCCCGACCCGGGGTCAGAGCGGAGCGTCCGTACAGGCACAATTCCGGCCACGCCGAATGCTCCCCGCACGCGCCAGGATCGCCCCTCCTCTTCCCGCGCGATTTTGTGGAACACGAGGAACCGCGTCCGTGGAAACTCCTTCCCCTCCCGCCTTCCGCCTCCAGGTGCGACTGGAGGAGCCCATCGTCTGTCGCTCCCCTGGCCTGCCCTTCGACCGAATCGAAGCCGCCGGCAGCCGTGAGGCGTTG
>JAJXVI010000301.1 GCA_021782195.1 bacterium
CTGGCGAGGCTCGAGCCTCGCCAGGAGTCGCTCTGTGCCTCCTCTACCAGAACTCGGCGCAAGCCTGCGTGGGTATCCCGCGTCAGCTACGTCTAACGAAGAACGACAACTATTCTTGCCGACGGGGTGAAGGCGAGAGAGGGGGGCGAAGGGCGCCCGAACCCGACTCTGTAACCCCTTTTTCGGTAAATTTCCTGTGCGCAAGGCATGACTTCGAGATTACAGGTCAAAGAGGGCCTTAACGATCATCCACTCGTCGTCGAGTCCAGTGAGAAGAGCGCAAACCAGGCGCGAAGCAGGACTCTGGATTAAGGAAGATACTGGCCACGCGGGTTCTCCAGCACAGCGCGTCCCCCGGGCCACGATCAGCGCGGCGCGTCCCCGGAGAGCGCTTGCGTCACCCCTGGCCGGCTCGCTTGCGAAGTTCGGCCATTGTAGGCGGATCAGGGCCGAGTGCGGAAGTGCGAACGCCCCTGTTCTTCAACCATATCGACGCCATGAACAGCAGGACAACGGCCGGCAGGAGGCTGAGCCCAGGCATCCACAAAAACAGTACGAGCACGGGCCAGGGCAAACAACCAACAGCCTTTGACACGCGGCCGGCGTGATAGAGGAGCACAAGAAACGCACCGATACCTGTAAGCGTCGCCAGCGTGCTCATCGCGCCCTCGGGCAACGCCCGGGTCGAAGATGGGAACAACGCCATGACGCAGCACCCGAATTGTACCAGAGCGGACCCAAGGAGCATCTGCGACGAGACCGCAACCTGATAGACTTCCTTCCAGTTTTCGGCGTTCGAGGCCAGACTCGTCAACGGCTCATCTGAGGGCGGAACCACCGTGGCGCCCAACATGGTGCGCGACGTCGGAAGCACGGGCACTTCTTCCCGGGTCGACCGCGTGCTCTCGTGAACTTTTCGTGCCGCAGGCTCGGAAAGGCCCGGAACCCCATCGCTTGCGTTCGTGGATCGCGAAAACGCCCTGTGGAACGAAGGGGAGTGCACCCCGTTGAATTCATCCGCTGCGTGCGCAGGCAAACGTTTTGTCGACCTGTCAGGCTTCGACGTGGGATCCGAAGGCAGCCTGGAAGCGAGCAACGAATCGGCGGAACGCGGAAATGCCGTCTGGGACGTCACGCGAGAAGCGTCCGCCGAAGCAGGGACGCTCGTGCGCATCGAGCGTCCGCCAGGCTCAGATCCCCCGGTGGGTGACACGAAAGGAACCGAGCCCTTCTCTCCGGCCTGCACCGATCGCTTGCCGGGTCCTGTGATCGGCACCCCTCCAGTTTTGGATGCCCTTCCGGGTCGCAGCGACGTTCCCTGTCGTGGAGGCTGTGCGTCAATCGACGCATTGCGCAGCACTGACTGGGCATTCCAGTCTTCGAGGTGTTTCCCACAGCCACCGCAGACCAGGGCATCGTGAACGTTGACGCATCCGCACTGGCCACACTTCATGGCGACTCCTCCAGTCCCCCCCACTCTTCCACCACGGGAGAGAAGATGATTGCCTGCCGTCCCAAAAAAAGCGGAAGGTCGGTCGCTATCCGCCACCCTCGCGCGCGCCGATGACGCACGCACGCGGTGATGGTTCCGCCAGCGTGGCGCTCATGCCCGCCTCGAGCAAAAGCGCCACGCGCGCAGCATCCGTTACGCCGTGTGAAGCGGGTAGTTCCCTCTCGGGGTCTCGCCGTCTTTGAGATAGTCATTCCACGAGCGATAGCCCGCCGCATCGCGACCCACCATCGAAATGCAATGCTCCACCGGGCACACCAGGCTGCAGAGATTGCAACCTACGCAGGCCTCATCATCGATACGTGGGACGCGAGAAAGATCTCCCTGCCGATCACGACGAATGGCCTGATGCGCGGCATCCTCGCACGCAATGTAGCAGAGCTGGCACCCCACGCACCTTGCCTCGTCGATATGGGCCACCACACGATAGTTGAGATCGAGGTCTCCCCAGTCAGAGAGCTTCTTCGCAGCGTGCCCGCTGAACTGGGAAATGTGTTGAAAACCCTTCCCGTCCATCCAGTTGGAAAGGCCATCAATCATGTCGCGCACGATGCGAAAACCGAACTTCATCGCCGCCGTGCAGACCTGTACGCTGGTCGCACCCATCAGGAGGAACTCCGTGGCATCCGACCAGGTCTCGATCCCACCGATTCCGGAAATGGGCAGGCGGAAGTTCGGATTGTGTGATAGCGTTCCCACCATGTTCAGTGCGATCGGCTTGACAGCAGGGCCACAGTACCCACCGTGCGCGGACTTTCCATGCACCTGAGGGTTCGGGCACATGGTGTCGAGGTCAACTCCCGTCACGGAGTTGATGGTGTTGATCAGCGACACGCCGTCGGCACCGCCGTTCTGTGCCGCGAGTCCCGGATACGTGATGTCGGCGACGTTGGGGGTGAGTTTGACGAGCACGGGAACGGCCGAGACTTCCTTGACCCACTGCGTGATCTGACAGGTGTACTCGGGCACCTGCCCGACTGCAGCACCCATGCCGCGTTCCGACATCCCGTGCGGACAACCGAAGTTCAACTCGATTCCGTCGCAGCCGGTGTCGTTCACCTTCTTCACGATCTCATGCCAGGTCTCGCGCTTCGACTCGACCATGAGAGAGACGATGACGGCACGGTCCGGCCAGCGCTTCTTCACTTCCCGGATTTCCGCGAGGTTCTCCTCCAACGGACGGTCGGTGATGAGCTCGATGTTGTTGAAGCCCACAACGCGCTTGCCTTTGTACGGGAGCGCACCATACCGCGAGTTCACGTTCACGATGTGGGCACCGAGCGTCTTCCAGCCAAAGCCACCCCACCCGGCCTCAAATGCCCGATGCGCCTGATAGCCCGAATTCGTGGGAGGACCAGATGCCAGCCAGAAAGGGTTGGGCGAAGGAGTGCCGCCCACGTTCACCGATAGATCCGCCATTTCAGCCCACCTCCACCGTCTTGCTTGCAAAAAACCGCAAAATCGCGCGCGCGGCAAATTTTCCTTCCGCAACTGCATTCACGACCTCCGCACCACCACTGACACAGTCACCCCCCGCAAAGATACGCGGATTCGACGTCTGGCATTCTGCGTTCACCACGAGTCTGCCGTTCCTGGTCTCAAGGCCCTCGAAGACATCCGTACGAGGAGTCTGGCCCGAAGCTTTGATAACCATGTCGACATCAAGCGTAAACTCGGAACCGGGAACTGCCACCGGACTCGGGCGCCCGCCCTGGTCGGGCGAACCGGGTGCCATACGCTGACAGCGCAACCCCTCGACCTTGCCATCTCCCAGCACGGCGAGCGGCTGGGTGTGCCAGCAAAAGCGCACTCCATCCTTGAGCGCCAGTTCGTGCTCGGCCGGATAGCACGGCATATCGGCTTCACCGCGTCGGTAGACGATGGTGACCTCCTCCGCGCCAAGTCGGACCGCCTCAGTCGCCGCGTCGATCGCCGTGTTGCCGGCTCCTATCACCGCGACCCTGCGCCCCACCTTCGTATCGACGTACGCGCGAGTGCGGAGCCCCTCGATGAACTCGGTCGCCCCGATCACACCCTCAAGGTTCTCGCCCGCAATACCCAGGGGGCGCGTTCCGCCCAGACCAACGCCGAAATAGATGGCGTCAAACTCGCCTTCCAGTTGCTGGCGCGGCACATCGGTGCCAACCCGCGTTCCGGTTCGAACACTGAAGCCGGTCATGGTCCGCAGGTAGTCTACCTCCGCGCGCACCTCCTCATTCGTCAGCTTGTACGGCGCGATGCCATAGCGATTGAGACCACCCGCTTCCGGCGCCGCCTCGAAAACCACGACCCGAACGCCGTGCAGGGCCAGTTCCGAGGCACACGCCAGACCACTCGGTCCGCCACCCACGACGGCCACGCTGGTTCGGGCCGTTTCCTCGACAGGATGGAGCACGGGAATGCCACCCTGAATCACAAAATCGGTCGCATGTCGCTGCAGGCGCCCGATATCGATCGGAGGCATCCGCATGCGATGGAACACACATGAACCCTCGCAGAGCGCTTCGGTCGGACACACCCGAGCACAACTCGCTCCGAGCGGATTGCTCTCCAGGATGACGCGCGCTGCCCCCGTGGTATTCCGGCTGGCAATACGACGAATGAACTCGGGCACGTCGATGTGCGTCGGACAGGCTGCGGTACACGGGGCATCGTAGCAGTAAAGGCAACGGTTGGCCTCGGTGAAGACCGCATCGAGGCTCAACGACGGCTTGATGTCGGCAAAGTTCTCGCGCAACTGGGCTGGGGACGGGTCTGCCATGCGAGCGCTCCCTTCAGGATATGAAAGGATGGCCTTCGCAACGCACAATGATTCCTCCTCCAGACCCCAAGCACAGAGATTCCGCCCGACCGCGCGTTCAATGCCCCCCATCCCCATCCCCAGCCCCATCCCCATCCCCATCCCCATCCCCAGCCCCATCCCCATCCCCAGCCCCAGCCCCATCCCCATCCCCAGCCCCAGCCCACGGAGCCAGACAGCGGAAGGGATATCGGTTGCACACAGGGTAC
>JAJXVI010000302.1 GCA_021782195.1 bacterium
TGATCTACTGCCGACCCAGGGCAAAAGGTTCGGCGTTGATCCGGTATGGATCTTTCTCATTGTCGTGATCATACTATTCACCGTCGGGTGCTTCGTCTACGGCACAACCCTTGAGTCGCAGATCAAAGCGACTGAACAACAAGAGCGTAAGGTCGATGGCGAGATCACCTCGTTGCGTGAAAAGTTGCCCGGCATCCAGAAGATGAAGGGCGACAACGAGAAGTTGCAGGCCCAGATTCGTACGATCAAAGGCCTGAAGAATGACCCGGTTCGCTATGCGAACCTGTTGTGGGAGATTGCCGAGATTCTTCCATACAACATGTGGGTCACCAACATCGACATCGAGCCCGGAACGCAAACCGTGACGATGTCAGGCTTTTCAATGGACGATGGTAGCTCTCAGCCGCTGCCTTCGATCGCACAGGCAATGCGTAACTTCCAGAACTCACGGTATTTCAAGGATGTTACGTTGTCCAACACGAGTCGGGGAACGTTCACGGGTGCTGACAACGTTCCGCGTAGTGCGTTCAGCTTCCAGCTTCAGACGCACTATGATCCGGACCTGGCGCTGAAGTCGCCGGACCAGATTGCCCCTCACGGTGCAGCGACTGGCAAACCGACGGGCACAGCTCCGGGCACGATGGCACCTAAGTCGCCTCCTCCCCCGCCGGCGGCTCCGGGTCTTCCCGCGGCGACGTCCAGCGGAGCGCCCGCTGCAAGCGGGGCGCCGGCCGCGACTGGTTCACCGGATGTGTCCTCAACCCCGTCCGGCGCTCCTGCAGCCTCTCCCAGTGCGGGTGAGAGTCCAAAGCGAAAGTAGGTGAGAGCCTGTGAGTCTGACGAACCCGATGAAGGCGCTGCTGGCAGTGATCGTGATGGTCATCATCATGCTCGGTTTCTGGATGCTTGACTGGCAGGGAAAGCAGCAGGCACTGGCCCAGGCGCAGCAGCAACTCAATGAGAAGAAAAAGACCTGCGACGGAATGAAGCAGGACGTGAAACAGATCGATGTGCTGGTTGCTGAGAACAACAAGCTCAGGGATGACTTGAAGCAGGTCATGGAGTCCGGGATTCTTCCCGAGAATCCGAATGAGTTCGTTGCCAACTACCTCAACAACATCAGCAAGCTCGTGGACCTCATCCGCAAGCAGGACAACGATGATAGCTTCACGTTGATGTCGTTGACGCCAGGTGCTCAGGTCAATTCACCGGCTCCTGGAGCCGCTGCCAAGCCCGGAGGAGACCAGAAGGGCAAGAAGAAGGAGGATATCCCTGAGCCACTCAAGGCGTATCCGACCCGTACGTTCCAGATGACGATGAAGGGACGGTACACCACCGTGATCGATTTCCTCGATCGTCTCGGGCGTCTCGAACTTCAGCGTCTGGTGACGGTCGACAAGTTGTCTCTTGCTCCGTCAGATGACGTGAACAAGACCATGCAGCCCGTGTTGACGATTACAATCCCGTTGACCGCATATCTGCGAACTGGGGGTGGTCAGCCATGAAGGATTGGATCAAGCCCGCACTCTTCGGGTCAGCCATCGTTGTCGCGACTGTAACGGTCACCACAGCCTGGGCTGCTCCAAAGCCGGCGGCTGCGCCTACGGTGCAGCACGTGGTCAATGTAGGCAAGCCCGGTGTCGCGCCTTCGGGTGCACCTGGCAACGCGCCTGGTGCGCCTGCGCCGGCCGCGACGCAAGGTGCCTCGAGCACGGATCTGGGCGGCCCTCCGACGAAGCGAGTTCTGAAACGGAATCCTTTCGTTCCGATCACGACGCGCTACGCCCTTCAGGCGGAGTCGTCATCCGAGCGGTCGCAACCCAAGACCCCTGCGTCGCAAGGGAAGAAGCCTGCTGCTCAGGTCGAGGCGGTCCCGGTCCCCATGCCGGAGTTCGCTTTGATGGGCATTTTCACGGCACACGGTTGGCCAGCCGCACTCATCACGACCCCGCTCGGAAAGGCGACGGTCAGGGTGGGCGATGTTGTGCAGGGTTACAAGGTGACGAAGATAGATCTCGGGTCGCGACAGGTGCTGGTAGAGATGCGAAAGCACGCATTTCGCTTGTCGATGCCACGCTACACTCCGAAGGGCCTGGAGGCCGGTGGAGGCGGCTCAAAGGGTGGAGCTCCGCAGACGGGAGAAGGTTCGAGCATGCCCATGCCTTCACCCCCAGCTCCTGCACCGGGCGGCGGTCCCGGTGGTAAGGGGGGAAACTAGCAATCTTGGTGACACACTTGCAGTTATCAGTTTTTGAAAGTATGAAGCACTGGGAGGTGGATTGGTCCTCATGATCTTCAATCGCAGCCGGCTGAAGTGGGTCGCGATGCTCGCGGTCGCTCTCGTAGCGCTCGGAGTATCGCCTGCTCACGCAAAAGTTCCTGTTGTGACTGGCGTCCAGGTCTCTGGCTCGCACGGCAAGGTCTCTGTTCGCGTGGCGGCTACAGGCCAGGTTTCCTACAAGGTTTCCAACCTGTCTGACGACCAGGAGATGAAGCAGATGCTGGTCATCGACATCGCTCCTGCGCAACTGGCCACGAACGTACGCAAGGTCGTCAATGTCGGGCGCGGTGTCGTTGAACGCGTTCGCGTGGGTCAGTTCTCGAACGAGGACAACATTGTTCGTCTGGTGGTCGATCTGAAAGCATCTACACGGTACCAGGTCAAGCAGGTCGCTGGGAATCGGGACCTTCTGGTATGGGTTGACACGGCATCGTCTGGAGCGAAAGCTTCGACAGCTTCCAACGGTGCAGTTTCTCGCCCTTCCACGAGTTCCGCTCACCACGTGATCGGACTGTTGCCGGTGGGTGTTCGCTACTCAGCGGCCGCTGGGCGACCGGTTCGTATTGCCGACAATACCGAGCCGAAGTTGTCTCCGACGCACACCTATGTGATCCACAACCCGCCGGGTCGGATCGCGCGTGTGCCTCATCACGTATGGCACGGACACATAGCTCGGCACCCTCGGTTCCATGGCACCCACCAGGGTTACGTCACGCTTGACTTCGTCAACGCTGACCTGATCTACGTGCTGAAGATCCTCGCCAAGGAAATGCACATGAACCTCGTGACCGATCAGACGGTCAAGGGGAGCGTGACGCTGAGCCTCAAGGACGTTCCTGCCTCAGGTGCGTTCCAGCTCATCCTCAAGATCTCGGGCTTCAGCTACAAGGTGATCAAGAACACGATCGTCGTCGGTGCGCCTCAGACGTTGGCTGGTATTCAGAGCGACGTCCTTGGCCCACTGCGCCGCCCCTCGGATCTCGGAGTGCTCGTGATTCCCCTTGAGTTTGCAAAGGCTCAGGACGTTGCCCAGGGAATCAAGGACGCCTTCTCGGATCCCGACGTTACCGTCAAGGCTGACGACCAGGTGAATCTCGTCACCGTACGTGCTCCGAAGTCGATGCTCCTGAGCATCAAGGAGTACACGCAGCAGCGCGACGTGAAGCCCGCTCCGCAGGCGGTACAGAAGACAGAGGTCATCCCCGTCAAGTATGGCGTGCTTGCCCAGGTCCTGCAGATCGTCAAGGCCCTCTATCCCCAGGTCAGCTACATTGCTGACGATCATCTCAATGCCATGATCGTTCGCGGTCAGGACAGTGACATTCAGGCCCTCAAAGCCTTCCTCGCCACCATTGACGTGCCTTTGCAGCAGGTCATGCTTGACATCCGCGTCGTGTCTCTCAACGAGACTGCTTCAAAGACGCTGGGTTTCTCGATTGGAAGTTCGACTGGTAACTTCGGCGTATTCGCGGGTGCGGGTGGCCAGCCGGTCATCTTCACCGAGGGATTCAAGACGCCCGCCGGCAGCACGACCCCTGCGACGTCGTCTGGGAGCCTGGCAATCTCGCCCTTCACACGTACACCGTTCGTGATTGGCGCGACCCTCTCAATGCTCATCAGTCGCAACGACGCGAAGGTCATCTCGACCCCTCGCGTGATGACGCAGAGCGGTCACGAAGCATCAGTGATGATCGGTGACAAGTTCCCGATCGTGTACTTCGACCCGCGCGCCGGTCAGTTCCAGGTGCAGTATGTCGACATCGGCGTGAAGCTGACTGTGAAGCCAACGGTGGCAGCCGACGGGACGGTAACCGTCGATATGTCTCCTGAGGTGAGCACGCTTCAGGGTCTCATCAACAACCAGTACCCCGAGACGGGTGTGACGACGGTGAAAACGCTCGTTCACGTTCACGACGGCGACACCATCGTTGTGGGTGGGCTGTTGCGAGAAATCGAAGACTACCAGCTGCAGAAGCTCCCGTTCCTCGGCGACCTGCCGGTGCTTGGCGAGTTCTTCCGCAACACTTCGGTGCAGAAGACCAAGGACGAGGTGTTCATCACGCTGACTCCAAAGGTCATGCCGTAGCGTCAAATCTCGGCTGAGGGTGGGGGCGGTGGTCTGCTTGCAGCCATCGCCCTTTTCTCGTTCTCAGGGTACCTGGGCGATGTATGCCGCGTTACGCGAGGGCCCGCTGACAGGGCCC
>JAJXVI010000303.1 GCA_021782195.1 bacterium
GAAGCCGCGCCAGTCCGCGAAACGCATCGCTCCAGGGACCACACGCGTTCACCACGCAACGGGCGTTCACGGTATGCACGGATCCTGGCGCTGCGTCGGCCAGGACGTCCCGAACCCGTACCCCGCACACACGCCCATTTGATTCCAGAACTTCCACGACCTCGACGTAGTTGAGGCAATCAGCGCCGTGTTCCCAGGCCGAACGCGCATTCTCGAGCGTCAGGCGCGCGTCGTCGGTCACAGCGTCGTAGTAGAAGGCACCACCTCGCAAACCGTCGGCCAGCAAACGGGGCTCACGGGCAAGCAACCCCTCGGCGTCGAGCCGCCGATGGCGACCGAGCCCCTTCCAGCCGGCCAGCACGTCGTAGAGCCACAATCCCAGGTCCAGCTTGAACGGTCCGACCGCGTGCTGCTGCTCATACAGGGGAAATAGAAACGGGACCGGAACCGCGAGATGCGGAGCAAGCGCAACCTGGGTCGCACGTTCCTGCAGCGCCTCGAAGACCAGGTGAAACTCCAGTTGCTCGAGATATCGAACGCCACCGTGCAGGAGCTTGGAAGAAGCGCTGCTGGTTCCGCCGGCGAAGTCACCGCGCTCGCACAGGGCCACCCGCAGTCCCCGCATCGCAGCGTCTCGCGCCACGCCGCAGCCCGTGATTCCTCCTCCGACGACCACCAGGTCGTAAGAGGAGGTGTCTAGAGATTCAAGGACTCGGGCACGTTCAACCGCGTTGAAACTTCGCATGGGTCACAGGCTCATCTGGCGAACGCCAAAAATTCTCAGCATCAACACATAGGGTGTGAAGATCAAGACCATGAGGACCAGTCCGTAGGCAGACGCCTTCGCGTACGACGCGTCCTGGATCTGGTTGAAGACGTTGAGCGAGGCCGGGTACCAGTTCGGCGGAGATATCATCAGCGTGATGGCGACGTCAGTCATGCACGAGATGAAAATCATGATTCCTCCCGCGATGATCCCGGGACGGATCAATGGAAGCAGCACCTTCCAGAGTGTAAGCCTTCCCGTGGCCCCGAGCGTCTTCGAGGACTCTTCCATGGCCGGGCCAATCTGCTGGAGTGACGCGAGAATCGAGCGAATCCCGTACGGGATGCGGGTCACGACGTAGGCAATGACGACCAGGTAGACCGTGAGGTGAAGCGCAAGAGGAGGATTGTTGAATACGCTGATCAGCGCGACGGCAAAAGCGGTACCGGGTAGAATGAACGGAACCTGCAACGTGAAATCGAGGAGGTGGCGTCCCCAGAAGGTCGTGCGATGGATGACGTAGGCAATCGTCGCTGCGAGAAAAAGCGAGATAAACAGGGCCATCGCCGACAACTCCAGCGAATTGCGCAGGGGAACCGGCGAGGTCAACAGTGCATGGCGAAAATACATGAACGTATACTGAGCCGGAAACATCGTTGTCGTCCACACGCCTGCACAGGCCTGCAGAGCAATGACACCGAGGTTGATGACGGGAAACACCAGAATCAGGAGGGCACCGATGAACAGAAGACGGCAGACAAGCGGGTCCGTGATCGTTTTCGGTGCCGACACCGCGCGACCCGTCATGGTCTCGTAGCGGTTTCTGTCGATCACGAGTTTCTGGACAGCCAACAGGGCCAGGATGGTCACGATCATCACGGTCGAGAGCGTCGCCGCGCCGCCCCAGTATGTGTTTCCCGACATATCGCGGTAGGCTTCCACCACGATCATCTTGATCTGACTCGGAATCATCAGTTCGAGGGTGGCAAAGTCACCGAAGGAGCGGATGAAGGCGAGGAATGCCCCTGCGGCGATTCCAGGCGCCAGCATCGGGAGACTGACCCGGGCAAACGTCAGCACGCGGGAAGCACCCAACACGCTCGACGCTTCGTCAAGTGTGGGGTCCATGCGTTCCATGGTGGCCGCGGTTGTGAGATACACGAACGGGAAGAAGCAGAAAATCTGGACCCAGGCGCACCCGGCAACGCTGTAGGGGTGGAACGGCTGGCCCAGTCCGGTCACGGAGTGCCAGATACGCGTCACGATTCCCGTCTTGTCGAACAGAATCTCAAACGACAGCGCCATCAGAAACGAGGGAATCGCGAGTGGAAGAATCGCGAGCACGCGCAGCATGCCCGGAAGAGGAAGTTCACCGCGTGTGAGGATGAAGGCGAGCAGCACGCCCACAACGCACGCTCCAAACGTGACCAGCGCTGAGAACAGCACCCCGTTGATGAGCCCCATGTAGTATCGAGGCGTGTGAAAGAACTCCCAGTAATAGTGCAACGAAAGCCCGCTCGACACGTGCTTGCAGAATGCAAGCAGATGCAGTCGAAAAAGATCGCTGAAAATGTTTGCCGGCTGACCGGAAAAACTCACCCAGACCAGACTGAGCATGGGGATGACCAGAAACAGCAGAAAGAACACGCTTACCGCGGCCGGCCAGAGGAGACGTCCCAGGCCAGACATCCAGCGCAGCGGGGAAAGGGGTCGATCTGACGACATCACGATCCTCCCTTACCGGTCGCGCTCGGAACCCCGTCCGTCCCCTCCTCGGACGGAACACCGTCGGCGGGCATGACGAGCACGTCGCGCGCCGCGATCTCCAGGGTCACATCCTGGTCCATGCGCACATTTTCAGCCATCTGCTCGGGCACCTTGACCGTGAAGTCAAGCCCGTCCGCACGAACCACGAGCTTCACCGAAGTTCCCAGGAACATTCGCAGCGTCACAACACCAGCAAAGCGACTGATCTCGCCAAAGTCGCCAGCGTCTCCCCCCGTCGATGACTGTGAACCAGCGCGCGACCCGTTGCCGGAGCGTGCCCCTGCAGCGCTGTCCGAGAGCGCAGTGGCGGGCAGTGGGCTCACCGTCTCTCCCCCAGCCTCCACGAATCGTATCGCCTCCGGACGCACGGCAACCGTGAAACGCGACTCGGAAATCGTGGCGTCCACGGCCAGCTGAAGTCGCCTGCCATCGGTCCCGATCTCCACGCGACCGGTCGCGGTGCGCTGCGCGGTGAAAATGTTCTCCAGTCCGATGAAGTCGGCGATGAACCGAGTGCGTGGACGCTTGTAGATTTCCTCGGGAACCCCCAGTTGCTCGATCCGACCTCGGTTCATCACCGCAATGCGATCAGAAATCGCCAGTGCCTCCTCCTGGTCGTGGGTCACGTACAGCGTGGTAATCCCTGCGCGTCGCTGGATCCGTCGGATCTCCTCGCGCATCTTCAAGCGCAACTGCGCGTCGAGTGCCCCGAGGGGCTCGTCAAAGAGCAGCACCCGCGGACGGGTGATCATGGCTCTCGCCAGGGCAATTCGCTGTTGCTGACCTCCAGACAACTGGCCCGGCTTGCGCTTTCGATAGCCTGTCATCTCAACCATGTCGAGCGACTCGTCGATTCGGGCACGGCCGTCTCCATCGAGGGTGGCCAGCGGAGAGCGGAACAGAATGAACAACCCGGCCAGTCGACCCGCACTCCTGAACTTCTCCGCCATCAGGCCGTAGGCAAGATTCTCCTCGACCGTCATATGCGGGAAAAGTGCGTAGTTCTGGAAGACCATTCCGCACGAACGCAGGTACGGAGGGACTCCGGAGAGCGGCCTGTCGTCGAAGTAGATCTCACCGCCGTCAGGCGTTTCCAGTCCGGCCACACATCGCAATGTCGTGGTCTTCCCACAGCCACTTGACCCCAGAAGCGTCAACAACTCACCCTGCGCCACTTCCAGGCCAACTCCGCTCACCGCGGTGAACGTTCCATACTTCTTGACCAGATCACGGATGACCACCCGACTCATCGTACTACTCCCACAGCCACTTGCTCTTTTCCACCTCGTTCTCCCAACGGGTACAGATCGGATTGAAACTTCGGCCCATCCACTCGATGTCAAGCGGCATTGCGTGCGCAAGCTCCTGTGCTTTCGTGTAGTTGAGGTAGCGCGGGGGGCCGTACGAAGGGTCCTGGACAAAGCACAGGTGATTGAGGATGCCCTGCCCCTCGTGGCTCATGATGAAATCGATGAACTTCTTGCCGTTTTCGGGATGCGGACAGTTCTTGATCAATGCCACCGGGTCGACAATGACCGGTGAGTCCGGCAGGATGGTCCAGCGCAGGCTCTTCTGCATCTGCGCCACCGCGGCGGGATCCGGGTCCTGCTCAAGATACTCGAGGACCTGATGCTCGAAGTGAATTCCAATCAGAGCCTCGCCACGGGCAATCAGCATGCTCGGCGGAGCGTCGGTATAGCGCTGAAGGTTCGCATAAAGCGCCTTCAGGTAGCGCCATCCGGCCTCCTCGTTTCCCGTGGTCTGGATTGAGCGCATCAGGGCGGCCTGCAACAGCAGCATCGACGTCCCCGAACTCGCAGGGTCCCACATCACGATCTGGTGGCGCCACTTCGGGTCAGCAAGGTCTGCCCAGGTGCGAGGCAACTGCGACGGTTTCAAGATTTGTGGATTGTACGCAAACCCGAGACC
>JAJXVI010000304.1 GCA_021782195.1 bacterium
GGAGCGTCACGCTCGGGCTCGGAAGTGCGACGTTCACGCCCATTACCATCAACTCGACCAACAACACGTTGCAGGGCCTGGCCGACGCCATCAATACGGCGAATGTCGGCATTCAGGCCAGTGTGGCCAACCAGGGGCAGGGCACCAGCCCGTACCACCTGGTGTTGACGAGTGCAAACACCGGCAAACTCAACAATATCACGTTCAGTACTTCGCTGACAGGGGGCACCGCCCCCACCACCACCGTCCTTCAATCCGCTCAGGACGCCCTTCTCACGCTTGGTACGGGTACGAATGCCGTTCAGTTCGAGAGTGCCACGAATACGGTGGCCAATGCGCTTCCAGGCGTGACGCTCAACCTCCTCACCGCGAGCCCCTCGACAGCCGTGACGGTGAGCGTTCAGCCCAACACAACGGCTGTTCAGGGAGACATCAACAACTTCATTTCCGCCTACAATGCGGCCGTCGACTTCTTTTCCACGAATACCGCGTACAATGCCCAGACCAAGACGGCAGCCGTTCTGCAGGGCGACTTTACGACTGAATCCATCCAGAGCGGACTTGCAGGTATCGTCTCGTCTCGACAGATGCGCGGAAGCACGGTGATGGGACTTTCGGATCTTGGAATTACCGTGGATGACAGCGGTCATCTGTCGATTTCCAACGGGACCCAGTTGAACAATGCCCTGCAGAACAACATGCAGTCGGTGGTGAGCCTCTTTACCGATTCGACCAGCGGTCTCGGAGTCCAGCTCAACAACTACATCACGAACGCGACGGCTCCGAACACCGGAATCCTCGGTCAGCAGGAGACCTATCTCCAGAACCAGGTTTCCTCTCTCAACAACGATCTGACCCAGCAGAAGACATTGCTGACCCAGGAGGAAACCAATCTACAGCAACAGTTCACACAGATGGAGGTCGGTCTTGCTTCCCTCCAGAGTCAGAGCCAGTATGTGCTCGGTTCGCTCGGTTTGAGCACTTCCGGGATGAGTTCCTCGCTTCTTGGAGGTTCGTCGTCGTCGTCGTCGTCTTCCTCCTCCTCCCTGTCTTGAGCCTGGTGCCTCGTGGCCGACGGTCTCGTGGTGTCCGGCCGATACTGTGGTCAATAGAATTTCGACCGACTCGATCCCTGTGGTGAGTCGGCAGGCTGCCCGTCTCCTCGTCAACCTGTGCGGTCTGCTTTGACGCTTCGGAGCACGCTGCACGTGACCACGGTTCCAAAGACCGTGGCCTGGATTCACTGAAGGTTCTTATCGTAGCCGAGGTCCGCCGAGTTGGCCTCGACCTGCGAGGCTGCGTCGGAGCAACGCTGTCCCTGGCGGGAGCGCTGGGCAATGATCGCCAGGGCCGCGGATGCGTTCCTTCGCGCCGCGCTGGCCGACTGACTGCGTGCACGGCAGGTTTGATAGAGTCCACCAGATGGAAGAGAAGGTAACCCTATGACCCAACCGCTTCTCGCTCAGCAGAACTATCAACAGTTGCAGGTCCTGACTGCCAGTCGCGGACAGCTGCTCCTGATCGCGTATAACTCGATTCTCGGTGCCATGCTTCGTGCACGCCGCGCGCTCGGGCGGGGAGATCGCACGCGAGCCGGCCGGTATCTTCTGACCGCTCAACAGGGGATCGTCATCCTGCTGGGGACGCTGAATCACGAAGCCAGTCCGAGGCTTGCATCGGAACTGCGCGAACTGTACCTGTACGTGTTCAAGCGAGTCGCGGAATCCATGCTCAACGGTTCACCCGGCCCCCTGGACGAGGCTCACTCGATCATCGAGTCTCTTCACGCAGCCTGGAAGGAGGCCTTGAGCGCGTGATCAGTTCGAACGCGGCGGTTGTCCCTGTCGGTTTGCGTCCGGAGGATGACGAGCGTGTCAGGTTGCTGACCCGCTGGACTCGCACGACCGCGTTGCTTGAGGAGGCGGTCATTGCAGGGAACATGCCACTGATGGAGACGTGCCTGCAACGACGCCAGGAGATGATGGAGGACTTGCACAGTTGCGGTCTGCCCCCGGTCAGTGGCATTCCGTGTGCATCGCCGGATCACGAGGAGGCTGAATCGAACAGTCTGGCGTTGCGCCTTGCCGTGTGCATAGACGGGTTTGTCAGGCAGGAACAACGTGCCATGCAGGCCATGCTGGCGCGTCGCGAGGAGATCGAAGCTCGCCTGCATCGATTGAGGCAGCGTCGCGTGACCGCTGTGGCCTACGGTGTGGGAATGACGGGGCGCCGCCAGGCAAATTTCGAGATTCGAGGGTGACCGCTTGCTGTACACGAGTCGTTGAGTGTGAGCCTGCTGGCGCTGCGGCTACACCCCCGGCTGCTACCTGACTGCACGCGGTCTACGGGTCACTGTGCGCGAACGGTCTTGAAGAAGCTTGCGGCGTCGACGTAACGGGGGACGGTTCCGCCGCCACCGGTGACAGCCTGTACGCCACTGTCGCTCCGGTCCGAAATTCTTGTGGCCAGTTCGTTGACGAGCCCGCGCCAGTTCATGGTCAGCGTGGGTGCCATCTGCTTGAGCAATCCCTTGTATGCGACGTTGTCGTCACTGAAGAAGTAGAGCACGTTGTTCGCGGTGAGGGCGAGAAGGTTGCGCTCGCCGATGCGCCCCAGGCAGAGACGGCGCACTGATGCCCACGGAAGGGTCACGGTCTCGCCGTCAAGCGTGCGTGCCACGAGGGCGGTCTCGGTCTGTTCTCCGCCCTGGAGTCTCACGGCCGCCTCGCCGCCTTGCGGGGTGTTGCGCGCTGGTTGAACGGGCGTGAGCGGTTCAGGGATGAACGATTCTTCCGGTGTGAGATCTGGAAAACTGGCTTCGGGTGGCGACGGAACGGGATCCGCAGGAGGGGCAGCGGGTGTCTCCGAGACGATGGGTGAAGGCCGTACAGCCGCGGCCGGAGGGGGCTCGGTTCGTGCCTTCTTGACAGCTTCGCCAGCCTCGGCAAAGAGTTTCTTGAGTTCGTCGTCTGCAAATCCAAATCCGGGCATGATTTACTCCAGGTGATGCTGTGGCGCCGAGCCCTGGGCTGCAACCATGAAATTCTCGCGACCCGGGCTTCGAGAACGCTTTTCAACTGCATGGTTTGACTCTCGTCCACGGGCTCCTGCCTGGCAGTCTGACACGCCGGAATTCGGGAACGCCGGCACCATGGCAGGTGAAGCCTCTCGCGAGAGTCAATGCCGCTCTATCGGGGATGCACTCGTTACAACCGGTGACCGCTCGTTGCAGCTGTGCACGTGGCGCCTGGTTCGCCGGTCCCCGGTCAGGAGGGAGCAAAGCGCGTGAACGACAGGCTTCGCGAAATTGCTCGGCGGTATGCGAACCGCGACCGCTGGACGCCCGGCCGCGTAGTTTTCGAGCGCATGGTTCGACTATCCCCGAACAATGCCGAAGCGTACGCCCACCTCGCCTTTTTTGTCGTCAAGGAGGGGCGCTATGACACCGAGCGCGGACTGACGCTCCTGGATCGGGCACTTACCCTGGATCCGCAGTGTGCCATCGCCTGGGTCTACCGTGCAATGATCCTGGGGACACTGTTGGCAGCGGAGGACGCTCACACCGCGCTCGAGACCGCGAGAAGGATGTCGTCTGCCTGCGAAGGTCGGCAGCGGGCCCTGCTGGAGGTGGACATCCTGCGTACGCGCGCCTGGATCGATCTTGATCTGTGGCGACTCGATGATGCTATCGCAGGCTTCGAGCGTCTGGTGGAACTCTGTCCGGAGTCTTCGAGCTGCATCCTGCTTGCGACAGCGTACATCCAGGCCGGACGGTTCGAAGAGGGACTGCGCGCGGCACACGCGGCCCTCTCGCGCGAGCCGGACGACTTTCGCGGATTTGCATACGCCGGCGTCGCGCTTCTTCGCCTGCGACGACTCGACGATGCTCGGGCTTGCCTCGCGAGCGCCATTGCGTTGAACCCACGCTCGCCGTTGTGCCATCACACTCTGGCGGTGGCTTCCCTGGGGGAGGGTGAAGTGCTTGCTGCGGAGGCACATCTGCGCGCCTCGCTCAGGGCCGATCGCCGATACGTCACTTCTCGCAAGCTGCTGGCCGACCTTTGCGCGCAGAGCGGTCGAACGGCGGAGGCTCGCAGACACTACCGTCAGGCTGTCGCGGCCTTTCCAGGGTACACGGATGCGAAAGCGGCACTGGAGGCACTTGAGGGAACGACGTCCAGTGGCGGCGATCGGCGACCATCTCGAGCAGGAAAGGGGCGCTTCGCTTCTGCTACGAGCGCGTGAGCGATTCCCCGGGCAGTCGCCGTCGCCCGTAGGGGATGATCCGCAGGAGCGCGAAGGACGGCAAAAAAAGGAGTTGCCGACATGGCCTTGACCGCATCAACGATGCTGGCGCTTGGAACGTTGGCTCCGGCGTTTCCCCTGTCATACGTCACGACAGGTCGCAGCATCTCTCTGGAATCGTTTCCTCACCGTAAATCCCTGCTCGTGTTGTTCAT
>JAJXVI010000305.1 GCA_021782195.1 bacterium
GACGTCCTCATCGGGACCCATCGCCTGTTGCAGAAGGATGTTCACTTCAAGAACCTGGGCCTCGTCGTGGTGGACGAGGAACAGCGCTTCGGCGTCGAGCACAAGGAGCGCCTACGGGAACTCAAGGCCGGCGTTGACGTGATGACCCTTACGGCCACGCCGATTCCTCGCACGTTGCAGATGTCGCTGGTGGGAGTGCGCGATCTGTCGCTCATCGAGACGCCCCCCGAGGCACGTCTTCCGATTCGGACCTACCTGTTCGAGACAAGCCCGGAGGTCGTGCAGGGCGCAATCACGCGTGAACTCGACCGGGGCGGGCAGGTCTTCTTTGTTCACAATCGCGTGCGTGGCATCGAGAAGGTGGCCGGGGAAATCCGCAACCTTGTGCCCCAGGCAAAGGTCGGCGTCGGGCACGGTCAGATGTCGGAGGGGCGTCTCGAGGAGGTCATCACGAAGTTCATCGAGGGCGAGTACGACGTGCTCGTGTGTACGACGATCATTGAGAGCGGCGTCGACATGCCCAACGTGAACACGATTGTCATTCACGACGCGCACATCTTCGGCCTTGGCCAGCTCTATCAGTTGCGTGGACGGGTCGGGCGTTCGTCCTTGCAAGCCTACTGCTACCTGCTGTATCCTCCCCAGAAGTCGCTGACGCGAGAGGCGGAACTGCGCCTGGAGACCATTCGTGATTTCACCTCGCTTGGGAGTGGCTACCAGATTGCCCTGCGTGATCTTGAGATTCGAGGGGCTGGCAATCTTCTCGGGGGAGAGCAGAGCGGTCACATTGCGGCGGTGGGTTTCAGCCTGTACTGCCGGCTCCTGGAGGAAGCGGTCGAGGAGGCACGGTCTGGCGGTACGCGGATGGCCGACCAGGGGTGGGCGCCGAAGGCGCTCGAAAACCAGGGACCGGTGATCGAGGTGCCGGTGGAGGCATACCTGGCCGATACCTACGTGTCGGATCCACGCCAGAAGATCACCCTCTATCGGAGACTTGCGGAAGCGACGGAGCACGCGGAGATCGACGCGATTGGCGAGGAACTTCGCGATCGGTTCGGACGGCTTCCGGCCGAAGCGGAGAACCTGCTGGCATTTGTGCGACTGCGCGTGACCGCGCTTCGGCTCGGGGTGCCGAGCGTGAAGTTCCGCGACAACTATGGGGAGCGCACGGTGGTCTGCCTGTTGCCTTTCACGTCGCAGCTTTCGCCTCGTCAACTGGCGCGCATCGGGGAACTGGCCGAGGTGAGGGCGGTGTTCAAGGAGCACCAGCTTGTCCTGAGCGGCTTTTCTCGTGGCGCGGACGTGATGGCCGCGGTGCTGCTTGTTCTGGAGTGGATCGGCCGGTACGTTCAGGTTTCCGCGTAACAGGTCCCACGCGGGAGGAGCCGGGTTCGTGGTCGCCTCCTGGTGATGCGTGGATACGAGACCGTTGCAGTCTTTCTTTGTGGCCTTTCCCCCAGCTTCCCCGTCGCTCCCACCCATCCCGCTTTCACAGGGAAACCACACGCACTGTGCCGAATCGCCATCCTCAGCAGAGGAGCTTGCGCAGAGTGGAATCTCCCGTGGTGGCTGTTGCAAAGGTACTGGAAGGGGTCACGCGTGACGGTGACTTTTGCGTCAGCGGTCGCACGGTCTTTCAGGCCCCTTCCCTCGAAGTCGACGGAGTAGGGCGCCTCGCGTTTCCCCTAATCGACGTGCAGGCCGCTCAAGTGCGAGCCGTGGCCGAGCAGGCTCCCTACGGACGTGGATCCGACACCGTCATCGACGTCAATGTTCGCAAGACCTGGCAGATCGCCGCCGACAAGGTGCACCTGCAGGGTGAGGGGTGGCGGCAGACCCTCCACACCATCGTGTCCGCTGTCGCGAAGGGGCTCGGAATCTCGCAGCCCATCACCGCGCACCTCTACAAGCTCCTTCTCTACGATGAAGGCAGTTTCTTCGTCAGCCACCGGGACACCGAGAAGCTTCCCGCCATGTTCGGCACCCTCGTCGTGGTGCTCCCCTCGCTCTACGAAGGGGGCGAGCTCCGCGTCCGCCACGGTGCACGCAAGCGCCGCTTCAACCTGACCAGCCCGGACCCCTCGAAAATCAGTTTCGCCGCCTTCTACGCCGACTGTGTGCACGAGGTGCGTCCCGTCACGAAAGGCTGGCGCGTTGCCCTCATCTACAACCTGACTCGTGCCGGCGACGACGTTTCAGTTCCCGACTACAGCCGCGAAATCGACGTCCTTGCGCGCGCCCTGCGGGCGTGGCCCGAGCAGGGTCCGGCCAAGCTCGTCTACCCGCTCGAACACGCCTATACCCCGGCCGGTCTCGCCTTCGAGGCCCTGAAGGGACACGATGCCGCCCGCGCTGCCGTTCTCCGTGCGGCCGCCGTGCTCGCCCAGTGTGAGTTTGGACTTGCGCTTTTCCACGTCTACGAAACAGGCGCCGCGGAAGTCGAGTCCTACGGGCGGCGCGGTGATTCCGACCACTACACGATTGGCGAAGAGTGCGATAGCTCGTGGTGGCTGTCCGAGTGGTGCTTTCCCGGGAGCCACCCTGGCGCTTTTGGACGGTTGCCCGTCAACGGCGGCGAACTCTCTCCCCCCGCCGTTCTGCGTGATCTTGACTTTGATGATGTATCGTTCAGCGAGGCGACCGGCAACGAGGGGGTATCCTACGAGCGAACCTGGCAGCGGACGGCTCTCGTGGTATGGCCCCGCGCCCGGCGCCTCGCCGTGGTGATCCAGGGGGGGCGCAAGTCATCGATTTCCCTTCTCGAGAGCCTTGCCGTGCAGTGCGGGGGGGACGCCGCGACCCGGGATGGGCGCGGAGCGTCCCCCGCCTTCCGCAAGCAGGCTGATCGAATCCCACCGGTCGTCGCGCCCGCTCCCGGGGACGCTCCCGGGGACGTCCACGCGACCGTCCGCGCGGAAGCGATCGAACTGGCTGCGCGCCTCGCATCCGACTGGCCCTGCGGACGCGAATTCGTTCCGGAGGGGTCAGGTGAGCAGTCCTGTGACGTTTCGCGCGTCCTCCGCGCTCTGTGCCTGATTGGCGACCCGGATGCCATCCAACGCTTTGTCAGTGCCGTCTGCGTTTCCGGTTGCTTCCAGAACGCCCACGCCGCGGATCTGGTGCGTGCGCTCTCGCTCCTCCCAGCCGGTGTCTCCTCGCGCCTGATTGCTCAGACGCTCGAACAGAATCTTGCGGAAGTCCCGCGCGACTGTGCCCACCTGCTTCTTCTTGTCGCACGGGAGCGCCGCTACGAACTTTTTCCGACTCTCGACTTTCTTCTTGCGCACCTTCCCCCGGAGCATCCCCCAGAGTTCCGAAGGCAAAAGATGTACACACCCGCGCTTCTCACGGATCTGCTCGAAGCCGCCTGTCTCATCGCCCCCTCCCCGGGAACGTCCGCAACCGTTTCGGCGAATGATGCGGTCGTGGAGGCCACGCTGGGACGCCCGCACGACTTCGACGTCGACGGCGTGTTGACTCCTGCGTTGCTGGCGCTGCGTTCGAACGCGGAGGTCTGGGGCCAGGCATCCACGCAGCGTCTGGTGGCATTCTGCGTGGGTGAGCTGGAGCGTCGCGTGGCCACGGTACCCGTGCCGCCGTCGACCTGGTCACGCAATGCTCGTTTGAGCCACAACTGCGAAGACTGTGCGATGCTCTCACGCTTTCTCCTCGCACCTGACGTATCGACGTACGACTTCAATGCGTCTGAAGCGCGCCGCAGGCACATCCAGAGCGTGGTCGAGCAGAGCAATGTGGACGTCCACCTGACAACGGTGAGGACGGGAAGCCCGTACTCCCTCCGCGCAACCAAGAACCACGCTTCCCACGAGCGCGCCGTCGCGGCGTGCAAACTTGCCCGGCAGCACCTCGCACTCCTGAAAGCGTAGCGGTCCCGAGAACAACAGGGCGATCGCGAGAAGGCTGGGATGAGCCACGACCTGCAGGGAAGAAGTTACTGCGCACGCGTCTCACCTGGCACGGGTAAAAAGGGGGGCGGAAGACGGTGAGGCTTCGGTCAAGTTAACGCTCTTCCTTTGATTGCCGATAGAGAGGCGGAAGGCGGAGACCTGTCCCCGTGAGCCGTGTAGGCTCTGTGCAGGAGGAAGATGACCGAGTCTGCTGTCAGGGACGCTGTCCCGAAGAACGAGGAGTGGCTGAACGGTCTGCGTGAGGCGGCCGGGACGTTGAGGTTGTTACCATCCTCCGTTGAAGGTGACTTCCTCGCACTTGGCGGGCGACTGCAAGAGTACTACCGCTGTGCCCGAGAACTTTCCGAGCAGGTCGAGGCTGTTGCGAGCGCTGTCTGCGGGGACGCCGTACGTTCGGCCATGGACGGTCTGGAGGCCGTTCTCGCGCGAACCCGTACGGCGGAAGCCACTGCGCGAGCGTGTTTGCAGGGGCTCGATGGGATTGACAGTCATGCTCACCAACCATCTCGCGC
>JAJXVI010000306.1 GCA_021782195.1 bacterium
CGGGTCTTCGTGACGGCCTCTACAATGCGGTCAAGAACTTCATCGATCTGCACAACATGCTGCCCAAGGGCGTCAAGGTGATGCCCGAGGACGTCTTTGCGCGCGCCAGTTTCGTGCTTTCCACTCGCGTGCTCGACCCGCAGTTTCGCGGTCAGACCAAGGAGCAGTTGACGAGCCGCGATGCGGTCAAGCTGGTATCAAGCATGCTCCGTACCCCGTTCGAGCAGTTTCTGCACGACCACACCGAGCACGGAAGGCGTCTCGCGGAACTGTGCATTCGCCAGGCCCAGAGCCGTCAGCGCGCGGCCCAGAAGGTCGAGAAGCGCAAGGGTTCGGGAGTGGCGGTCTTGCCGGGGAAACTGACCGACTGTGAGTCGAGCGACGCCACGCGCACCGAACTGTTCCTGGTCGAGGGTGACTCGGCGGGCGGTTCGGCCAAGCAGGGGCGTGACAAGGAATTTCAGGCCATCCTGCCGTTGCGCGGCAAGGTGCTCAACAGTTGGGAGCAGGACCGCGACCGTCTGCTTGCAAACGCCGAGATTCACGACATCTCCGTTGCGGTGGGCGTGGATCCCCACGGTTCGGGCGATACCCCCGACCTTTCCGGTTTGCGTTACGGAAAAATCTGCATCCTCGCAGACGCCGATGTGGACGGTCGGCACATCCAGGTGTTGCTGCTCACGCTTTTCTACCGTCACTTTCCGCGCCTGGTCGAGGGAGGCCACATCCACATCGCGCAACCGCCCCTTTTTCGGGTTGATGCGCCTTCGCGCGGCAAGCACAAGCAACCTCGCAAAGAGTATGCGCTCAACGACGGGGAGCTTCGTGCCATCGAGGACCGCCTCCGCAAAGAGGGGTATCGCGACGGCTCGTGGCAGGTCTCGCGCTTCAAAGGCCTGGGAGAGATGACGGCCATACAGTTGTGGGAGACCACCATGGACCCGGACACCCGCCACCTGCTGCGGGTGGAGGTCGAGACCGAAGGGGGGAAGGCCCTTCGAGACCGAATGCACATGTTGATGGGCAAGAGCGAGGCCGGCGCACGTCGGCAGTGGCTGGAGGCTCACGGCAACGAGGCGGAGGCCGATATCTGACAGGAAGCCGCGTGGGATTCCGCGCGTTTTTCGTGGCAGGCCTCGCTTTGCGGCCCTGACGAAACAAGGCGGGAAGGCGACAGAGCCTCGCATCGCACGGGCTCTCTTGAGTGGAGGTGTCGGTGGTGTTGCACGCGGGCGCAAAGCTGAAGGACCGATACGAGATCTGCAAGGTGGTGGGGCAGGGGGGCATGGGGCACGTCTATCTGGCCCTTGACGCGGCGCTCGGGGGCAAGAAGGTTGCCGTCAAGGAGATGACGGTCAACATTCATCGTGCTGACGAACGCGCACAGGCGCTGCGCCAGTTTCGAGAGGAGGCGCACCTCCTGGCATCGCTGGAACACCCGCGTCTGGTGACGGTGACCGACTTTTTCGAGGACGGCGACAACGCCTACCTGGTCATGGCCTATGTCGACGGACGCACCCTTGACGAGTTGACGGCGCTGCGTCGTCCCGGGGTCGGCGAGGTGCTCGAGTGGCTCGATCAGATCTGCGAGGTGCTCGAATACCTCCACGAACGCGAGCCGCCGGTGCTGTTTCGCGATCTGAAGCCCGGCAACGTGATGCTCGATCGCCTTCACGGCATTCGCTTGATTGACTTTGGAATCGCGCGCATCCTGGCTCCCGGTCAGAGCACGAGCACCTTCCTCAAGGGGGCCGGCACCGCCGAGTTTGCGCCCGTCGAGCAGTTTGGCGGGCGGGGCACGGATCACCGCTCCGACATCTACTCCCTGGGCGCCACGGCGTTTGCGCTCCTGACGGGACAGACGCCCCCCGTCTCGGTCAGCGTCATCTCGGGTGACGCGGAGCCGGCTTCTCTTTCCGCGTCGAACCCGAGTTTTTCGCCCGAGCTCGACGCCGTTGTCAGCAAAGCCATGGCGCTGCGCAAGGAGGATCGCTTTCAGCGTGTGGCAGACTTTCGGGCGGCTTTGCGGGAAGCGGGTGCGGTCGAGCGGCAACTTCCGTTCTGGGACGGCATCCGTGGCGCTGGCGCTCCAACCGTGCTGCCCGAGCGCGTGACCACCCTGCGCATTCCGGGGACGGGCGTGCGTTCGTCCTCTGCTCGTACGCCCCTCGGCGCGTCCGTGGCCGGATCGCGCTCTTCGGGGGGCGGACCGTCCGCGTCGCATCCCGCGGGGACGGGCGCGGGGACGGGCGCGGGGAGGGGAGCTGGAGCGGGCGCGGGGACGGTCGCGGGAGCGGCGGTTGCGTCCCCGTCGAGAGCGGCGTTTGTGGACGCGACACACCCCACGGTTCGCCGGCGTGACGGCGAGCGCCTCGATGGTCTGCCCGCAACGATGCCCGCGGGGGCAGGCGCCGTGGCGGGCGTTGATCTGCCCGATCGTGGCCGACGCCTGTGGGTCGCCGTGACCGCGGTAATGGTGCTGGCCGCGCTGGTGGGCGGCTGGGCATTTTTCGTTCGTGGTCGCGCAGTGGGGCTCCGAGTTGAGACGACGCCACCGGGTGCAGCCGTCTGGCTCGATGGCGGCGCGATGGCCGGACATTCGCCACTGACCCTTCGGAAATTGGCCGCCGGTGCGCACCGCTTACACGTGGAGGCTGGTGGCAGGGTGCCGGTCACGATTTCGTTTGAAGTGGTCGGGTCTCGCGTGCAGGTGCGGCCGGGGTATGACGGGCACTTCAATCGTGGAAGACCTTCGCATCTTGTGCTCAAACTGCGTCCCCGCCAGGGATTCCTCGTGCTGGGAGTGACCCCGCTCGGTGCTGACGTGTACGTCGACGACCGCCTGGTGGCGAGGCGCACGATGGAGCAGTTGACGCTTCCACTCCGCGTCGGAACCCATCGCGTGCGGGTGACGGCGTCGGGCTTCTTCCCGCAGGTGCGGACCGTGCAGATCCACTGGCGTGACCGCCTTGTCGTGCCGATCACGCTTCGTCCCGCAAACGGTTCGTAGTTCCCCAGCGCGCCCGGTCTCGGGTTGCCTCCACATTCCGGCGCGCACGGAGGTTGGGGGAGACGCGGCCGAGAGGAGAACGTTCGTGGGTGGCAGAAGCAGGGCGCAGGCGACCGTCCCGATTGCAGCAAACCGCTTTGCTCGAGGCCTCCCGCGCTGCCGGTGGAGTGCCTGTCGAGCTGCTACGGGTCACTTTATGTGAGTGCTCGCCAGCATTCCTCGCTCGTGCGATTTTAGGACTTTTCTCCATGACGCCACCTCGCAAGTCTCCAGAGTCCGGTCAGCTCGATCTTTTCGGTGCCCCGACGGGAGCCCAGGCTGAAGGTCCCGGCAGTGCATCCACGGATGCATCGTCAGGAGGGTTTGAGGGTGCGCCCTACGACGCGTTTGACCCTGGCTATGACCCGCTCTACGATGCCTACAGCTTTGATGATGCAGGGTCGCTGTCGTTCGACGGGGAAGCCGACGCATCCGGCGGTGACCCTCCCGCCGATGCCGTTTCCCCTTCCAACGCGGGGGGCGACGATGAAGGCGGCGGACCGCCTTCCATCGACAGCCTGATTGGCGACCGTGACGCACTTCCGCTCGGTCCGTATGCCGAGCGTTCGTACCTCGAGTATGCGGTGTCGGTGGTCAAAGGCCGTGCGCTGCCCGACGTCGCGGACGGTTTGAAGCCCGTGCAGCGCCGCATCCTCTACGCGATGGATGAGCAGGGGCTCGCCCCCACATCGAAGCCCGTGAAGTGCGCGAAGGTCGTTGGTGACGTCCTCGGCAAGTATCATCCGCACGGCGACTCCGCGGCGTACGAGGCGATGGTGCGGCTGGCACAAGACTTCACGGTTCGATATCCGCTGGTCGACGGTCAGGGCAACTTCGGCTCGCGCGACGGCGACGGGGCGGCGGCCATGCGGTACACGGAAGCGCGTCTGAGTCGCTACGCCGAGCTGCTCCTGTCGGAGATTGACCGCGGAACGGTCGACTTCATTCCGAACTACGACGGGTCAGGGAAGGAACCCGCGCTGTTGCCGGCTCGGCTGCCCATGGTGCTGATGAACGGAGCTAGCGGCATCGCGGTGGGCATGGCCACCGAGATTCCGTCGCACAACATCGTCGAGGTCGCGAATGCCGCCGTGGCGCTCATCGAGAGTCCGGACCTTTCGGTCTACGAGCTGATGGCGCATATTCCGGGACCGGATTTCCCGGGCGGGGCGCAGGTGATTTCATCGAAGACCGATATCCTGGAGGCCTACCAGAGCGGACGGGGCACCCTGAAAGTGCGGGCGCGCTGGAAGTTCGAGGAGCTGGCGCGGGGTCAATGGCAGGCGGTCATCACCGAGCTGCCTCCGAACACCTCTTCCCAGCGGGTGCTCGAGGAGATCGAAGAGCTTACGAAACAGACAGAGAAGGCGGACAAGA
>JAJXVI010000307.1 GCA_021782195.1 bacterium
CGAAGAAGCCTGCCCACAAGTAAGCGACTGCGCTTCTGACTTCTGGTCTCGCGTCTTTCGAGACGCATTGAGGTCCCCGCTCTATCGGGGGCCTCATTCTCTTTTGCGCGGTTGGCAGTTGCGCGGACGGCAGTTGCGCGGACGGCAGTTGCGCGGCGACTCCATCTGCATCTTCCGCGCGTCAGTGCTTCGGGTCAGGCTCCAGCACTTGAGTTGCCTCAGTGACCCGATGGTCGAGGCCAGAGCCACACGAACGCGAGCCCCCCGATGGCGCCGCCAAGGTGAGCCCAGTTGTCGAGGTTCAGGAAGTTCATCCCGAGTGCACTGCTCCCGAATCCCAGCACCAGGAAGGCCACAAGATACGTGGTCCAGCGGTTGATGCTGGTAGAATCGAACATCCCGAAACGACGATGCAGCCCCAGGTATGCCATCCCCACGCCGAACAGGGCGCCGCTCGCCCCAATGCCTCCGATTCCCTGGTGCATCCACCAGGACAGTATCTCGCCACACAGTCCGCTCCACAGATACAGGCCGAGAAACACTCCTGACCCGTAGATACCTTCCAGCGGAGGGCAGAACTGTATCATGAACAGCGAGTTGAACAGCAAGTGGGGGATGTTCGCGTGAACAAAGATCGGCGTGAGGAATCGCCAGTACTCTCCGTTTGCCACGATGTACGGCGTGCTGCACATCTGTCGTACGACGTTCGCTCCCCAGGGCGTTGCGGTACCGATCACGTACACCGCCACGTTCGCCAGCAGGAGGTACGTGCTGACGTTTACAAGCGCCTGGTACTCGACAAACCGGATCTGGTACTTTTCTCGCACATCGCGCTGCATGGCTTCCGTGATGACACCGGACCCTCCGCAGGACGAGCACACGGGTGAGCACGCGACAATGCCGGTTCCCTTGCACGCTTTGCAGGAAAAGGAAAGTCCGCGAGGTGTGGTGCGGTTGCCGCGACCCTCGCACGTCAGGCATCCGATCTGACCCGTTCCGTTGCATTCCAGGCAGGTTCCGGTTTCGCGGCAGCGGGGACAGGGGCGTTTATCGCTGGATCCAGGCACGCACTCCTCCGTGATTCGAGGCAGGATGGGTATGGCGGTCGGCGCGTTTGTATCGGCTGCGTCTCGAGGCGCGTGTTCGGTATTCGGTCCGGTGGCGTGTTCGCTCCTTTTTCGCCGCATCTACCCCTTTGTGGTTCCGTGCCTGGATGCGGCCACCGGGTTGAGGCGCCCCCGCGCCCCTCGCGTTCTCGAACGTGCCGGGGACGACACGCGCCCCTCGCGCTCTCGAACGTGCCGGGGACGACACGCGCCCCTCGCGCTCTCGAACGTGCCGGGGACGACACTCGCCCCCCGCGCTCCCCGCCCACACTGCGCCTGCTACATGATCTTGTTGACCGCGTGCATCATGCCTTCGGCTGTAAGTTCGACCTTATGACCCAGCGCCGTCACGATGTGCAGCAACTCGCGCTGTCGGAACACCTCGCGCACGTCCTCATTGCGCAGGACGGAGGCCAGGCCTCGCGCTTCGAGATCTTCAGTGACGCGCTGCGTATGTCGAGCCTGATCTGCGTGCGTCCACGCGGATTCCGGACTCTTGCGCAGTTCCTGTATGGCCTGGATCATGAGGCCCAGTCCGCGATCGATGTTGGCCAGCATCGGTTCCACGCGTGCGCCGGACTGGATTTCCATGGCGCGAATCTTGCTGACGGCGTGTCGCGCACTGTCCACGATGTTGTCGAGGTGGCGGCAGAGGTCGTTGATGTCCTCACGGTCGAGTGGCGTTTCGAACGAAACGAAGAGCGCACCCATGAGGAGTTTGTGCAGTTCGTCCGCCTTCATTTCCAGTTCGACCACCTCGTCGAGGTGACTGTCTCCGCCGGTCGTGCTCCACGTCCGCATGGCCTGGATTGCCGCACGGGAATAATTTGCCTGGCGAACGAGGAGATCGACAAAATCGACGCGTGGCGCGGCCAGGCGTTTGAACCAGGGAATGCGTTCATGGTCCATGCGTAACCTCCAGAACAAGTCGTAGTATCGTAGCAAGGGTGCCTCCCACCGCGCAGGCACCCGGGAAGGTAATAATCCACACGAAGAGGATCTGGCGAACCCGTGCCCATCGTACGTGCCGGGGGCGATACGCGCCCCCCGCTCCCACGAGTGCGCTCGACAGCACCTGGGACGAACTGACCGGCGCCCCCAGATGCGCTGCAGTCAGCACGGACATGGTTTCCGCAGCCTGTCCACAGGTGGCTTCAGCGACCGTAAGGGCAATCAGGCCGGACCCGACCGTGCGAATGATCCGGCTGCTCCCGATCAGCACGCCGACCGTCAGCGCGATGGCGTTCATCAGGCCCAGCCACCAGGGGACGTGGAACGACGCGATCCACGCACGCGACATGAGCGCGCCCACTATCGCGCCCATCACGTTCTGGGCGTCGTTGGAACCGTAGCAGAACGCGGCCAGGACCAGAATCGCGCACTGTCCCCGCCGCAGCACACCGTGTGCGGCCTGACTCGCCCGTACCCCGAGCAGGATGAGGAGGCGAAACATCAGGTAGCCGAGCAGTGAACCTGCCAGTGGAGAGAGGATGAGCCCTCCCACGACCTTCATCATCCCCTGAATGTGAGGGACGGTCGAGAACAGGGAAGCCACTCCCCAGTCTACGCTGGACGTGCTTCCCGAAGCTGCCAGCGCCGCGCCACAGAGGGATCCCATGAAGGCGTGCGTCGCGCTGGTGGGAACGCCGAGACGTCGCGCGCAGATCCCCCAGATGACTGCGCCGGCAACGCCCCCCAGCCAGACCACGAGAACGAAGGAGGGTGGCAGCGTGTGCTTCGGAAAGTGCACCAGTCCCAGCGCAACGGTTCTTGCAACCGCTGCGTGTGCGAGAAAGATCCCGAGCCACAGTCCGACGATGGCGAGCGCGTGGGCCCGCACGACGGACGTCGCCCGAGTTGCGACCACGGGTGCGATGAGGCCGCTGATATCGTTCATGCCGTTGATCACGGAAAACCACATTCCCGTGCATATGAGTACCGCCATCAGCCCGTCGTCGACCATGACCATTGACCTTGGCTCAAAATCGGCACGCCTCCTGCAAACGTGGGGAAACCTGCGCTTTGTGCTGCCCGCGTGGGGTCGGGCAGGGGACGTCCCCCGCGCAGGGTCAGCGCAACGATCGGGGGACGGGCGCGTCCCCGTCCCGGCGCGCGTCCCCGTCCCGGTGCGCGTCCCCGTCCCGGCGCGCGTCCCCGTCCCCGCGTGCGTCAGGCGGAGGCTGAGCGGGGATTGAGCGGCGTGGGTACACGATCGGATCCAGGCGTTCTTGAAGCGTCACGTAGCGGACGGCGTCGGGGATGCTGAACGTGCCGACCATCCTGCCGTCAAGCGCCACCACCCCTGTGAGCAGACCGGTGCCTCCCAGATTTCGTATGGCCTGCCTGACGCTGTCGTGATATCCAAGCACACAGCCCGGTGGTGGGGTCTCCATCACGTCCGCGGCCGTAGCGCCGGCGCCTCTCGCGGCGGCGGCTCTCGTAAAGAGCGTTTCGAGGCTCACGATGCCCTGCAGACGCTGTTGTTCGTCGCACACGAGCAACCGATCGTGGCCGCTTGTGAGGAACAGCAGGGGAAGTTGATCGACGGGGAGATCGGGCCTGATGACGGGAACGTCCCTGCGTGTGAGGGGACCGACCTGCACGCCTCGCAACCGCTCCGAGAGAAGGACTGCCCTGTACGACTGCCTAGCAGCCCCCTGCAGGAAGAGGCCGATGAGAATGCGCCACGCGCCTCCCAGGATGTCGCCATTCAGCACGCCAAGAACGCCCAGGAGCACGAGCAGGATGCCAAACGCAATTCCAATGTAGGAGGTCACGGCGGTGGCCCAGGTGACGTCGTCGCGTACTCGCCACAGAATCGCGCGGAGAACTCGCCCCCCATCGAGGGGAAACGCTGGAACCATGTTGAAGAAAGCCAGAACAGCGTTCATCAACGCCAGCGTCAGCAAGAGCGTGTGGACCGTCGGGAATGGCAGGCATCGCGCAGTTGCATACAGCAGGCCTGCCAGGATCAGACTGGAGACCGGTCCTGCGGCCGCCATCAGGAACTCACTCCGCGGGTCGGGCGGGTCCTCGTCCATCTCTGCAACGCCACCGAAGATGAACAGGGTGATGCCGCGCATGTGTATCCCGTAGCGTCGCCCGATCAGGGAATGACACATTTCGTGGAAGACGATGGACAAAAGCAGCCCGGCAGCGCCGGCGCATCCCATCACCCAGTATGCGCTCGGGGAGAGTCCTTTCAGGGTTTGCGGGTAGAGCCCTTCGGCCAGGCTCCATGCCAGCAACACAAACAGGACTGCTCCCCCAGGCTCGACATTGACCGAGAAGCCGGATAGCGGGATAGGGTGCCAGCGG
>JAJXVI010000308.1 GCA_021782195.1 bacterium
GGCCAGCGTCTCCTGCGCCAGGAGACGCGCCACAACATCGCCCTCGAGTTCAAGCCACTCCAGATCAAAGAACAGCAGGTGGTTTGCCAGATCTGTGAAGCGCCTCTCGATGCGGCTGAGCAGTTCCTGGTTCTCGGTACTCTGAGTGTCCTGCGAATACAACAGATGCGCAAACGCACTTACCCGACTCGTCAGAAGGTCCAGCGCCTCGAGCGCCTGGAGGCCATCGCGCAGATGCTCCGCCGACGGTCCACCCGCCACGTTGATTGTGCCTCGAAAGCGTTCCTCGAAACGCACCGCGCATTCCATCGCTTCCTCGATGGTAGCGGCAAGGGCCGGATCATCGTGGGCAGAGAACAGGTCGGTCAGGTCCCACTTTCCTTCCACAGTTTCCAGAACGTCGGTCACGAACTCATTCCTCCAGACGAGACATTGTCTGTTGTCTCACGTGCCGCCTGACGGCCTGTGGACATCACCACATACCAGAGATAGACGCACAGTCCTGCGAACAGCACCCATGTCACCGCAAAGCCGGCTGATTGCTGCTTGAGCCACCACATATGCCCTCGCTCCCAGAAGATCCAGGGCACGTCCCAGTTCTTGGACGCGCCCCGAACCCCCGCCACCAGCGTGACGATCCCGAGCCCCACGCCGACCAGTGCGTCACCCGCCACCATCCCCGAAGCCGCCAGCAATCCCTTGTCGTTCGCCTTCTTGCGAGCCGTTGCTGGCAGCAGCGACATCGTGGCCCAGTGAATCAGGCCACCGAAAATGATGGTCGTCGACAGGTTGAGCGGCAGATACAGCCCGATCGCAAACGGGAGTGACCCGATGTCCATCATTTCCACCACGGCCGCAATGAACATGCCGACCACAACAAGGATCCATGGCAGGTGACCATCAATGATGCCACGCGTCAGCTGGAACATGAGGTTTGCCTGAGGCGCCAGGAACTTGTGCGAAATCACCCCAGGAGCAAAAAAGTGCACGATCATCGCCACGCTCATCGAGGAGATGACGATCGCAACGAGTTGCGTGATCTGTACCCAGCGCGGTGTCGCACCGACGAGGAACCCGATTTTCAGGTCCTGTGAGATATCCCCTCCGAGCGAGATGGCGATGCAGACGAAGCACGCCACCGTGAGCGCAGCCGCCACTCCGGCCGATCCACTCCAGCCGGCAATTTTTAGAATGCCACAGGTGGCCAGCAAAGCACCGATCGTCATGCCCGAGAGCGGCATGGAGGTCGAACCCACGATGCCGACGATTCGCGACGACACCGTCACGAAAAAGAACGCAAACACCACCGCCAGGAACGCGCCGAGAAAACCGCTCGGATTGACGCCGGTGGATACGCCGAGGACGAGGAAGATCGCGATCAGGATGCCGAGCACGATGGGCAGAGGCATGTCGCGATAGGTGCGAATGGAGGATTCCCCTTCCCCCTTGCCGGCCGCAAGCATCCCGCGGATGGCGCTGCCGAACGAGTCGATGATGGTGGGAATCGAACGCCCGAGACTCACCAGTCCGCCCATCGCCACGGCGCCGGCTCCGATGAAACGCAGGTAGTGCTCCCAGATCCCGTCAGGCGTCATCTGTGAGATGAGCAGATGTTTGGCGGGCAGCACCGGGACCGTTGCAAGCACCCCAAAATGTGCAATCATCGGGATAATCACGAACCACCCGAGCGCTGCGCCCGCCAGCATCACGCCGCAGGTGCGAATGCCGATGATGAATCCTACCGCCAGCAACGACGGCAGCATGTCGAAGCTGCACGCGGTCGGAAAGCCGAGTCGACCCAGTGAGTAGACAATATTCTCGGGCCACAGTCCGACGCCGTTCATCAGAAGACGATACAGTCCCGCCAGACCCACCGCGGAGAAGACGGTGCGCGCCTGTTTGCCTCCCTCGTCGCCCGCCATGAGCACCTCGGCACACGCCGTTCCCTCGGGGTAGCGTAACTTGCCGTGCTCCTTCACGATCAGGTAGCGTCGCAACGGGATCATGAACAGGATGCCCATCGCACCTCCGAGGCAGGCGATGACGAACGCCTTGAACCACGTCGGTGTGAAAGCCGTCGGGTCGTTGTGCAAGCTGTGTGCAAGCAGGTACAGCGCCGGAAGCGTGAAGATTGCACCCGCCGCGAGAGACTCGCCCACCGACGCCATGTTCTGCACGAGGTTGTTCTCAAGGATTGTGCCCCGCTTCAAGAAGCCCCTCAGAATTGCCATCGAGATGACGGCTGCAGGGATTGAAGCGCTGACGGTCAAGCCGATTTTGAGAGCCAGATAGCCGTCTGCGAGTCCGAAAAATACCGCCTGGCAGAGGCCGAGAATGAGCACCTGGATCGTGAACTCGGGGATATTCTGCTCCGCACGCACATACGGAACGTAGTCCTCCCCGCGAATCCCCACTTCGAGCGGAGACGGTTCGATGTGATCCTGCGACGCCTGGGCGTGCTGGCTACCTGCTGACATGGCTTCCCCTCATTTCCCGTGTGTATTTCCACGAACCCGGCGCAAAGTCAAAGCAATCTCCTGTAAGCAGGGGGCTTCATTTCCCTGCAGCGGGCAACGAAGTCGCTCCGGCAGTAACGGCCCATTCACGATGCAACAACCCGTACACAACCAGATCCACGAATCGACCGTTGATCCACTGCGCGTCACGCAGCGTCCCTTCTTCCCGGAACCCAAGGCGCAACGGTATTGAGCGACTCCGACTGTTTCGCGGGTCACAGCGAATCTCCACGCGATTGAGCGACAGATCTTCAAAAGCGTATCGTATCAGGCGACGACACGCGCGCGTGACAACACCCTGTCCCTCGAGGTCAGCGCAGACCCAGTACCCCACCTCGCCTCTGCGATTGATTGCGTCAATATGGTGGATACCAATGGCACCGCAGAGTTCCCCGTCATACCACATCCCAGCGTGCATGGCCACGCGCTCCAGCGTCGCCTGGCGCGCCGCCGACACGAAACTCCTCGTATCACGAATACTCTTCGCGGCGTCCACCCAGGGCATCCACTCCCGAAGACGCGCACGGTTTGCGTCGATCAGGGAAAACATGGCCGGGACGTGACCGGGCTCCAGCGCACGCAACTCAAGCCGTCCATCAACCGCGAGGGGCGTCACCGCGGGTATGCATTCCCATCAAACCACGCCCGGACGCGGCAGGTTCTGTCGCAGAATCGGGTCACGACGCCTGCCATGTAACATCAATGTCTTCCGTGGTCGCACCGCATCCCTCGAGCAGGTCACGATACCAGCGACCGGCCCTGACGACGACATCAGTCAGGCCGGTGGAACCCCACAGAATCGACAGGGTGCTGCGGGTCGTGGCAGCAGTCTTGGTACGCTGGCTGTCCTTCACGGCGTTGGCGCAAGGGCCTTGCGTGTCAGAAAGGCACAGAAGACCGCTGAGATCCATCTCCTGACCGGACGCGTTGAACACGTAGCGCTCACCGGGTCGGGCAACTCCCACGTGCAACGGTTCACGGACGCGGTCGAGATCGACCACGCTGATGGGAATCCCGCTGTGGTAGGACACTACATTGCAGGCATCGACCGCAACGTTGATGGAGTCAAGCGCGCCTTCCTCAATCGCACGCACCAGATATTCGGAGGCGGGCTTGCTGCGACCACTGGGCTTGAAGCCGCCATGGCGCAACAGGGTACGAATCGCCTGCCGCAGGGCGTCGTCGGCGACAAACGGTGCCACCGCATCCCGAGTCAGCAGCGCTCGAAGCGTGTCGGGTGAGGGCATTTCTCCGATGGTGCGCGGAAAGTTTGTCACAAACGCGACCGGCACCAGAAGTGGATGAGGCTCAAACTGTACTTTCAATCTCTGGTTCCTCTGCGATTCAGCGTGTCTGGACTGCGAGGCCCGGACACCTGATGGGGACGCCGGCGCTCTGTAGATTCAGACTGATGGATACAAATTCCCGCGATCAACGTGGTCGGTGGAAGAAGCGACCTTCCAGCATCAAGGAGACGATCGGCACAACCATCGCGATCGCCACACGGCTTCACGACCCGGCCCTCTTGACTGAGATACGGCGTTCCTTCAACAGCAGCTCAACTCTGTCGCGATGGTCGCCCTGGATCTCCACATTACCTTCCGCGACCGTGCCGCCGCTTCCACAGGCTTTCTGCAGGTATCCCAGCATTGCGCGCAACTCGTCGTCGCCAAGGCCGAGGTTGCTGAGCACCGTGACCGCCTTCCCACGTCTTCCAGCCCGGTCGAGGCGCAACTTTGGCCCTCCTCGCTGTGTTTTCGAGCCTTCACGCTGCGAAGAAACCGGCGCAGGCGACTTTGCGGCCGAGCGTGGCCCCTTCCTGGGAGAAACACCTGCCCCGCAGCAACAGGGCAGGCAACGGCAACGCGGGCACCACTCAGGGTCGGTACTGTAGACAAGTTCGTG
>JAJXVI010000309.1 GCA_021782195.1 bacterium
TTCATCAATTAATGCAAGAAGAGATTAAAAAAGTGGAACGTAAATTTCAAAATTAAATTGAGATGATGTGGAGAGCCAAAGATTTTGGCTCTATTTTTATTTTCATAGGATTAGATAATTTAAGGGAATTTGTAAATAATAACAAACGCGTAGGACTAAAATTTAGCAAAGAGGTGGAATGCTCATGCCTTGGACCCATAATTATTCGGCGCTGGGAAGTATTGGATTGACCGCGCTAGCTGTCGCACTACCGATTCTCTTTTTATTTTGGGCGTTGGCAATAAAGCGTATGAAAGGTCATGTAGCCGGAATCTTGACTCTTCTTCCTCCGCCCACGCAGGCACGACACAAAGTCGCAGGTTCGATTCTGTCGGGGCCAGGAGATTGAAATATGGCTGGCCGGTGATTGCAGTGTTTCTCGCACTGTCCTACCTGCTCGTCCGGGTGAAGATGCCGACCGGAGACCTCGCCCTGTTGCACCACTGGTTCACGGGCACCGGTCTGCTGGGTGCCACGGTCTTTACGATTGCTTATGCCGTCGCAGTGGTGGCGCTCGTTCCCGTGTCCTTCCTGACCGTGCTGGCCGGGGTCTGGTTTGGTGCTTTCACCGGGCTTGTGATCGTGAGCATTGCATCTACGGTGGGTGCCTGCGTGGCTTTCGTGATTGCTCGCCGCCTGATGCGAGACACGTTTGCCCGGACGGTGGAGAGGGTTGAACTGTGCAGGCGCATCGACGCACTGACCGCGCGGCACGCGGCGCTTGCGGTTGCAATCGCCCGCCTTACCCCGTTTTTCCCGTTCAATCTTGCGAACTACGGGTTTGGACTTACCCGTACTGCCTTCTGGACCTTCGCCTTCTGGACCTGGCTGTGCATGCTGCCCTCCACGCTGGTCGACGTTGGAGGGGCCTCCACGCTGTTTCGCGTGCTGAACGGCGGGGGGACGTCGTGGGTGTGGCCGGTTGCGGTGGTCGTCACGTGGGCCGGCCTGTTTGGCGTAAAGCGTTTCATCGTGCACAACGGTGTTGTCGGGACCGGGCTTTCCACCGACAACCCCTAGAGGCGCGGCCGAAAAGGTCGCGCCGATCAACCTCTCGCGGGAATGCTTGACTCCGAAGGTGGCCCGCGGCGCCGTCTACTGCGTGAAAAAAACGGAACCGCCCGCACAAGGCTCCTCGCGCGGGCGGCTCTGCATGGCGTGCGAGATCAGGAGCTCTTCTTGTCCAGGTGAGGCTTGACGAAGTCACTCATGCGCTTTTCGTCCATGTAGCCCACGTGCTTGGCGACGGCCTCTCCGCTCTTGAAGATGATGATCGTTGGAATGCTCATGATCTGGTAGCGATTTGCAATCTCGGGGCTCTCGTCGGTGTCGAGCTTGAGAACCTTCAGCGACCCGTCGTGGCTTCTCGCGATCTGGTCGACCACCGGAGACATCTGCTTGCACGGTCCGCACCAGTCTGCGTAGAAGTCGACCATCACGGGGACGGCCGAACCCAGAACTTCCTGCGGAAAAGAGTTCGTATTGACTGTCTGGACATTGGACATGTTGTAAATCCTCCTCAATGGCAGATACCGGTCCGGACTCCAGCGGGGGGGGCACCATTCGTGGAACGGAGCATTTCAAGCCCGACCGTGAGCACCGGACGGCCCGCTCTCCGACTTTCCAAGCACGGGATGCCGGCGTCGGGCAACGCTTTCGCGCGGGCCGAGTTTCTGCGCCTGACCACGCAGATTCCTCCTGCCACTGAGATCGCTGCGTGGGAAGCAGCATTCCCGTTCTCCTGGCAGCGTGCCTTTCAATCTGACTTCAACGCCGTTCGTTCCGGGTCGGGTGCACGCGCGTCAGGCCGGCAGGAATGCACTCTCCCAGAAGCGCACAGAGCATGGTGGAGATCGACAGTTCTTGAGCAGCAATACCGGGGCAGCGAGTCTGCCGACCTATACCGTTGGATCGAAACGCGACCTCTACGTGACCGTACGGGATGGCGCGCGAATTGCGACCGACGTCTATCGTCCGTTTGCTGACGGACGTTTTCCCGCGCTACTGGCGGCCGGGCCGTACGGCAAGGACTTTGTCCACCTGCCCGCGATGCCTTCGTTTGCGTTTCGCGAGACCGGTCCAATCAACTGGTACGTCGAGCGTGGCTACGCGTACATCCACATGGACGCGCGCGGTACGGGTAAGTCCGAAGGACGCTTTGGCGCATTCGATCCGGCCTCCCAGAACGACCTCTACGACGTGATCGAGTGGATTGCCGATCAGCCCTGGTGTAACGGAAAGGTTGGCATGATCGGTGCCGGCTTCTACGGCGTCAACCAGTGGCTTGCTGCGTGCGTGCGTCCCCCGCACCTGATGTGCATTGCACCGTGCGATGCACTGGTGGACACCTATCGCGACTTTGCGTATCACGGCGGGGTCCCGAGTGCCTGTCCCGAGTCCTGGCATCACGACATCCGGGCGCGTCGACTGCTTGACTACCCTGAGCGTCGGTGGCCCTCGCGCACCCCACTGACTGACGGCCTGGCTCGGAAGCTTTCGGAAGCCTCTTCCGGCTCTATCGAGCAGGTGGGGTTGCGCGCACTGGTGCGTGCCAGCAACCTGCTTGAGCGAATCCGTCCCAGCCCGATGAATGCCGATATTCTCTACGGCTTTCTGGATAATGCGCTGGATGGACCCTTTTACTGGACCCACGGCGCCGCCAGTCGCCTGTCGGCTATCGAGGTGCCGGTCTATTCGGTCGGAACCTGGGATTCCCTGGGGCTGCATCTTCGCGGCAACCTGCTGGCCTACGAGAGCATAGACGTACCCCGCAAGCTCATGGTGACGGGCGACGTGGGTCTTTCCACGTCCTGGCCGCTGCTCGATGGTCCCGAGCCCCCAGGCCATTTCCAGCACCTGTATGCGACTGTCGCATTTCACGAGGAACTGTTGCGCTGGTATGACTTCTGGCTCAAGGACCTTCCCACCGCCGTGATGGACGACCCTCCGGTCTCCTACTGGGTTCAGGGTGCCGGCGTCTGGCGCACCAGCACTTCCTGGCCTCCTCCGGAGGTCACGTGGTGCAAGCTCTATCTTCAGCCGGGTCCGGATGCACCGCGCCACTCCCTCAACGACGGGGGGCTGTCCTTTGACCCTCCGCCGTCGGAGGCGGAGCCTGCCCTTATACGTTACCCGGACCCGTGCTGGACCGGCCCGAACGCGCTTGGAAGTGCGGTACTTGGGCACAGTGGAGCCCCCGATCGCGTGAAAGCCATTCTCACCTTCACCTCGGATCCGCTCACCGACTCGCTTGACATTGCGGGTCCCATACGTCTGCTGCTCCACGCGTCCTCGTCCGAGACGGACACCGACTTCATCGTCAGGCTGGCCGACGTGCCAGTGCGCGGAGCCCGGGATCAGGCCACCCTGGACGCGCTCGGACTGCCGCCCCAGGCACGTACCGTGAGCCGCGGCTGGTTGCGTGCTTCCCACCGGGCGGTGGACGAGGCGCGCAGCACCCAGGGACGGCCATGGCACCCTCATGATGCCCCCGAACAGCTTGAACCTGGGGTGGTCTACCTGTTCGACATCGAGATCTGGCCGGTCGCCTGGCACTTTGAGCGTGGTCACTGCGTGCGACTGGAGGTGGCTCCCGCCGATTCACCCTACTTTGACGGACCGTCCTGGCATCTGCCGTCCACTTCACAGGGTCAGAATCGCATCTATCACGAGGCCAGGTATCCGAGCCACGTGCTTCTTCCATTGATGCCATCGACTTCCGCCGGGCCTGCACGGACGGATGACGGGGGGGCTTGTTCTGACAGATTCGCATCGAGTCGGGAAGACACGCTGCATTCGGGCGGATCTACACCAGTGGAGGTGGATTCATGAAAGCGGGCATCCGAATCCGGGCTTCGATCTTGATTGTCGTGAACAACGAAGTGCTTCTGGTGCGACATGAGAAGGACGGGTGTTCCTACTGGCTGCTGCCAGGGGGCGGAGTGGAGTACGGGGAGGGTTTAAAGGAGGCAGCCCGGCGTGAGGCGCGAGAGGAAACCGGGTTTGACGTCGAAATCGGAGATGTCGTGCTGATGTGGGAAAGTCTGCCTCCCGATCGTTCACGCCACGGGGTGAACATGTGCTTTCGGGCAACCATCACGGGTGGCACGCAGGGTACGGATGGTGACGACAGGCTGCGTGAAGCAGCTTTCATTCCGCTAGACGCTCTGTGCTCGCTACCGATGCGTCCGCCTCTGGGAGATCCTATCTTGAGAATTCTTGAAGGGGCCCCCGTGCCTCTCTTTCTTGGACCGCTCTGGACCGAGTGACGCGAGGGTCTGGTCTCCCTCACGCTCCCTCGTGCCGCGAGTACGGCCTTTCGACATCGCCCACGGCATCAAGAGCCCCCTTTGAAGGCCCTGCCGGCGAGCCTTCGCCGA
>JAJXVI010000310.1 GCA_021782195.1 bacterium
TTCGACAACATCCACAACAAGCTTCTGACGGTGTTCGAGCAACGTGCAAGAGAAGTTGCTCGGAGGCCGGTCGAGGAGTTCGTGTCAATTGCGCGTGGGTTGCCGGTTCCAAGGCGCTATGAGAAGATCGAAGGAGAGACCCCGGAACGATTCGAGCAGGTCGAGACCGTTGGCGTCTCAGGCTATCGCGCTCCGTTGCTCCATTTCTATCCAGTGGCAGTCTCCTGAACCGGGGCTTTTCCTGAAGCGGTCGTGACACAGTCGACCGCGCCTGCGTCGTAATGACCGGGCGCGGTCCCTTCGTTCTCGGGGATGCTCGAGGATCTGGCTTGTGGGGTTGACGCAGACGCTGAGCACGGCGCGGGTGCGCGCCCGTGCGGTCAGTGTCTGTGGACGCGCAGCAACCAGGCCGCAATCATCAGCAGCGTTCCGATGCCGAGTGCGAGCAGGGCGATGGCCGTATGAACGGGCACGGGAAGATGTTCGAGCGGGTGCTTCCAGAAACTCCTTCGTCCCACGCGTTCAATCAGTTTGTCAGCGGCGCCAGCACCCTGATCGGAACCCAGACTGATCGACGTCGGCTGCCCCTCATGAGCGCGCAGCCATCTGGCGATTTTCGCGCGGTTGGCCAGCAATGCGTCGTCGAGCGGGGTTCCACCGCGTGCATTCGTGGGGTTGACATCGGCCCCATGTTCGAGGAGGGTTTCCAGCAGTTCAAGTTTGCGGTCTTCCGTGTCGCCGGGTGTCCACACGCAGACACAGTAGTGCAACGGTGTCATGCCGACGTAGCGGGTTTCAACATTCGCCCCACGACTCAACAGCAACTGCACGAGCGGCACGTCACGTCGGGTGATCGCCATGTGCAGTGGATTGGGACCGTCCTGCGCGTCGGGTTGCGCACCGTGGTCAAGGAGCAGCGTGACGAGCTCGACGGAACCCGTATTGATGGCATCGGGCATGGCCTCGTTGGGGTCACAGCGCCACGCAAGGGCACGCTCAGCAGCCTCGAGATCCATGGAACAGATGGCAACCTGAAGGGAGCTCTTTTCAGCAGTCACGGCCGGCCCAGCTTCCGCGCATCTTGACGTGAATTTGGTGCAGGGTGTCTTGCCCCGGTACAGGCTCTGGCAGTAGGAGGAATAAGAGCACGTCGACACCTCCCGTCAGCACCTTCCACGTTCACCGTGCTTCGGCAGAAGCCTGCAGGTTCCCTTCGCGCGTGGGGGACGGGTGCGCGCACCGTCCGTGCGTTCCCTTCGCGCGTGAGGGACGGGTGCGCGCTGCATCCGCGCGTTTCTTCCGCGCGTGGGGGACGGGACCGCGCTGCATCCGCGCGTTTCTTCCGCGCGTGGGGGACGGATGCGCGCTGCATCCGCGCGTTTCTTCCGCGCGTGGGGGACGGATGCGCGCGCGGTGGTCCCCTCGGAAGCGCGACGCGACAGTGCAGGAATCTCGCCGACGCCCTGCTGAACCTTCTCCGTGCGCTTCCGGCTCAGTTCGGCGTGAGCTGTTGGACGACCTGATGAACGCAGGGGTGTGTCAGAACTTGTATCGCGTAGCGGTTGTCGGTAGCGGGCCGGCTGGCCTGATGGCGGCGCAGGTGGTGGCCGAGGCCGGTCACTCGGTGTGTGTCTTTGAGCGGCGCGCCTCGCCTGGCCGCAAGTTGCTGATTGCCGGAAACTCCGGATTGAACATCACCAACGACGCGCCCCTTCCCGAGTTTCTTGCCACCTACCACGAGGGTCCGGGCGGACGCGGGTGCGTGGCACGCAGCGTGGAGGCGTTTCCGCCCCAGGAATGGCGACGGTTCATCGAGATGCTCGGGGTTCGTACTTTTCTGGGTAGCGGTCGTCGCTGGTTCGTGGAGGGAATGAAGGCCTCAGCGCTGTTGGCGGCCTGGCTTTGTCGCCTTGAGGCGACCGGCGCGTGCAGTTTTGCGCGGTCCGAGTGTACAGGTTTCAGGCTGGGACCGGCCCATGGAAGCTTCGTCTCGCCGCGCGATATCCGAGAAGTTCACTCGTCCGACCCTGTTGCCGACCACCCTGTTGCCGACTCTCGGGCCGACTCAGTTGCCGACTCTCGGGCCGACTCAGTTGCCGACTCTCGGGCCGACCACCCTGTTGCCGGCTCTCGGGCCGACTCGCAACCGCAAGCTCGCAAGATTCTCCTGACGTTTGCCGACGGTACGGAGGCGGCGTGCGACGCGGTGCTGTTCGGGCTCGGTGGCGCGAGCTGGGAGAAGGGGGATCCGGCTCCTCGTGCGCGGCTCTTTCGCGACAGGGGAGTCCGGTTCCACCCGTTTCGCCCGTCGAACGTGGGATTTCGGGTGGCGTGGCCGCCCGCGTTTCTCAAAGAAGCCGAGGGACTTCCCCTCAAGAACGTCGTGATGACGTCCGCTCGTGGCACTCGGGCCGGCGATCTCGTCGTCACCGCCTACGGCGTGGAAGGGACACCCGTCTATGCGGTCGGGGAAGAGGGGACGGTACACCTCGACCTGCTCCCGGACCTCCCGTTTGGGACTGTTCTCCAGAAACTGCTTTCAGCACGCGAGAACATGTCGTGCCTGCGTCGCGTGCGCCGCCTCCTGCGTCTGTGCGCGGCCGCACAGGCCCTGGTATTTCACTGCGCGCCCGCCGAGGCGCGCCAGGACGTGCCCGCCATGGCGCGAACCCTGAAGGCCTTCCCTGTTTCCCTGCTGGGTCCTCAGCCACTCGATGAGGCAATCTCATCGGCAGGTGGGGTCAGCTGGGATGAGATTGACGACACCCTTATGCTGACGCGTATTCCAGGCGTGTTCGTAGCCGGTGAGGTGATAGACTGGGACGCGCCCACCGGTGGCTTTCTCATTCAGGCGTGCGTGTCGCTGGGATATCGGGCCGGGCATTCCATCGTGGACTATCTCGCGCGATCCTCGTGAGCGACCGCGTCGAGGGCCAGCAGGGCGCGTCGCACAACATCTCCCTCGGCGCGACGTCCGCGTGGTCGGGAGGTTGAAGGGATGCCGGGAGCGCGTGTCGGATATCGGTCGCTGTGAATACACAGTCTTCAACTTCCGAAGCGGGCCACACACAGCCTGCAAAGCAGCCCGTGCGTGCGCGAACCCCCGCGCACATGAGTCCAGAGGAGATTGCCTCCTTTCTAGACACTCGTCCCGGGTGGGCCGTGCTGTGCACCGTTCTTTCTGACGGCACCCCTCATGCAGTCCCGCTGGGGTATTTCATGCAGGGTGCGGACATGGTTCTCGGTGCAATGGAAGGAACCCAGAAGGTGGTCAATGTTGCGCGCAATCCCCGCGTAAGCGTGCTCGTCGAGCACAGCGAGGGCTCGGAGCTGCAGGGCGTGATGCTCGTCGGAACCGCAACACTGGTGCGCGACGACGACGAGCGGCTCCATCTTGGTCGAGAGGCCGCTCGTCAACGGGGACTCCCCGAGGCAGAATGGCCGCAACAGGCCCGGCCCGGGGGCGTCTATATCCGCGTCCATCCCAACCGTCATATCACCTGGCACTACCGCTGAGCGCGATTCCGGCGCGGGCTCTCGTCCTCCCCGAGAAGGGATGAACCGTTTAAAGCGGATTTACCCGTGGGGACGGCGACACGTCAACCGCCGGAGCCGGGCTGTTGCTCGCGCTGGGGCGGGCTCCCAGCAACTTTTGCAAGTGGGTGAGGTGAAACCGCGCTTCCACCCGCCTTCCGATGACCTCCACGGATCCCGGTCCCCCGAGCCCCTCCTGCTCCGCGCGTCGGCACACGGAGACCAGCAGGTCGTGCAATTGCCTGACCGCGGTCTCGGTCCTGCACTCTCCGACCAGACGGAGGCCGAGTTCGTCGGCGGACATCACGTCGATTTCCCAGCCAAGCGAAGCGATGTTGCGTGAAGCACTGACCATCAGGGTCGGCGGGATGTTGGGCGCATTGCCCAGGCGCGCGGCCATCGCGAGGACGTTGGAGATCTGGTTGTGTCCGGGTCCGATGGCGCCGACCAGATCCTGGTGAGGGTTGAGGTGCGCATAGACTTTTGTAAGGTTTGCATTTCCGCCAAAGGTGCCTCGTTCTGACTCAAAGCGGTCAATGGCCAGCTTGACGCCAGCTTTTCGTGAGGACAGGATAAGGGTGTTGGCGAGGTGTCCGAGCCAGGCGGCGTGGTCGGGGCGACGGTCGGCGCTCAGATTCAGGATGATTGCGTGATGGTAGATTTCCGCAGACACCTGTGGGCGCAGGCTTGCAACCAGCGCCGACGCGGCCCAGCGCATATGTCCCAGGCTGAGCACGAACGTGGGCACGACCTCCACCTGCGAGGGCGTGTGCGGAACGGCCTGCGCTGCAGGGGACGCTTGCGGGGCGGGAGTTCCGCGAAGGTTTGCTGCAGGGGACGCTTGCGGGGCGGGAGTTCCGCGAAGGTTTGCTGCAGGGGACG
>JAJXVI010000311.1 GCA_021782195.1 bacterium
GAAGCAGCCGCGGTGGGCGCGGACTTCACCGTGCTCGGCGAAGCAGGCGCGGTGGGCGCGGACTTCACCGTGCTCGGCGAAGCAGGCGCGGTGGGCGCGGACTTCGCGGGAGCCGGATTTGACTGAGGAACGGTCTGACAGACAGAGGTGGAGGGCGGCGCCGGAGGGTAGGCGTGCTGGGCAGCCACAATTCCCGCACCAACCCCCGCCAGGGTTAGCGCCGCCATCATCGCACAGCCGGCACGCTTCCACAACGAAAGACGGACACCGTCAGACGGGGCGGCAGCAGACTGCGAAGCAGGAGGGGCCGAAACCGTTGGAGCATCGGAAGGGCTTGAAGACGTGCCGTTTGACTTTGCTGCAAACGGGTTCACCACTGAATTTCCCTGCGTCCCCGCGGAAGCAGACGTCGAAGCCGCAGGCGACGACTCCAATCCGGCAGAGGTCGCGGTGACAGCAGGTTGGGTCGGTTGTGACGTGGCGACCGTCGAGGCGGAGGAAGACGACGCAACTGCGGCCTGGGAAGCGGACGACATCTGCAATCCATTGAGCGCGGAAAGCGGCACAAGAGCGGTCAGCGCAAGCGCTGCGGCCGGGTTCTGACAGCCTGGAATCGCGGCCTGAATTGCGGCAGCCAGGGCGGGTGGAAGGTTGAGGGTGACCGGCACCATCGGCTCGGATACGGTGAGGTTCACCGGCGCGACGCCCGAGAGGTCTTGAAGCACTTTCTGGAAGGAGGCCTTCTCAAAAACGTCTGGTGACACCTGTAGATTGATGGCGTGCTGCCCTTCCGCAGGTGGTGGTGTCGCGGCCGCCCCCCGAGGTGGCACCATCGACGTCGAATGCGTATTCAGCCCTGTAACACCGCTCACTGTTCCCGCCTCCACAAACATATGCTCCACGTGAATGGAACGATTGTACCACAGAACGCGCGCGAATGTCTTGAACGAGATGTTACAACCCGGCAGGTATTGTGACCCTGGAGGGCCGGACGGTCCACGGAAACACCCTCCCTGTCACGCTGGTGCGGGCCACAGTGAACCTACGGCCGAGGCCGCTCGACGGTCGACGGCCAGACGCCGAAATTGCCCGTCGCACCCGACATCGCGTGGCCGGACGCCACCCAGGCCGCAACCGGAGATCCCGCCTCGTCCTCTGCAAGCACCGGGCGTCCAAAGGAGATCGGCACGACCACATTCCCCAGCAACGCGTTTCGAGCGACGATCTCACGCAGGGCAGTCACGAGAAGCGCCGGTGATGGATGGCGCGATTCCGGATCAAAGCGGATGCACTGCTCGATGAAATCGCGCCACGAAGCGACCGCATCCGGCGCCACGGGAGCCGTAATCGGATCGATGAAGACGCCCGGATTCCTGAGCAGGGTATGATAGTCCAGGCGCGTTCCGCCAGCGGGAATCGTCACTCGAGTCTCCTCGCCATGGGGAACCCCCCCGACAAGATTCACCAGCATCATGCCCAGCGCGTACTGATCGGTCTGGCCGGTCACGGTACGACCCAGTACCTGCTCAGGCGCCGCAAAACCCCGCGTCATCGCCGGGGCACGCACGCCGGCCTGGAGACACAGGCTATCAAACACCTGCACCCCCTGCGCCGTAACCATGACATTGGATGGCTTCACGTCTCCGTGCACTTCCCCGCTCGCGTTGAGCACGGCGAGACGCTCCGCTACCGAAAGCAGGACCTGCGCCACAGAGTTTCGAGGCACGTGCCACAGCCAGCGAGCACGCAGATTCCCGTTACGCAAAGAACCATATCGTGCATCGGAAGTCGTACAGGTATCCTCGAGCTGCCCCTCAGGGGTCTGCATCTGGCACGTATAGTACGAACCGGCGAACCCTCGCGTTGATTCCTCAACAAACTCCCGCAGGTACGCGAAGCGGGGAAAGCCGTCGAGCCCGGCATCGCGCCGGATGAGCACTGGAGAACCGCCCTCGCGGGGCAGTCCGAGCTGTATCGTGGCCGGCCCCTGGCGTACGCTCGAACCCTGAACCTCCTGAGTCCCGGGCTCGGGCGCCGCCGCCGAACTGTTTGTCGGCCCACCCAGGGTGCGTGTGTCAGTAAACAGTGGTTCTCCGCAAGCATCAGCGGACGGCGCCAGGACCCGACAGAGCAACGTATCGCCCAGGAGCAACGGCAGAGAAGGCGTCAGAAGGAACACCTCCAGGCGCTGTCCGTTGACCAGCACGTTCTGGCGGCGCGCGTCAGCCAGGAGCTGGTTCACCATCCCGACAACGTGGGAAAGCGGCGTCCCGGTTCCTGGTGGAGTACCCTACAAGCACAGTGCCTCAGCCACCGGTCGAAGAAGAATCTCGGCCTGGGGAGGTGGTTGAACGATGGTGAGCCACGGTGCGCCGTCAGGTGCCCTGGCGAACGAGACCACTCCCTGACCGCCACGGCGGACAAAGTCTGAAAAGGAAGCAATCTGCATGAGGATCCTCACCGTTCTGGAAACATGGATTCTCGACCGCGGAGCGCACACCGTCCGTAGCCAGACATCAAAAGATGGTCGGGTTCACTCTACCAGAGCGTTCTCAAGAGTACAAGCACCTGCACGCCGTCACCCCACCTATACACGAGAGCAACCGACCACGCGCAGAACTCGACAGCGGTTCCCCGTCGAAACCTCGAACGCTACTCGTAGATCGGAACCGGCGTCGTGGGCAGCGTCTCGCCGTGGGCCAGACGAGCCGCCTCATTGCGAGCCCTCTGCAAACGCTCCGCAGTCGGCGGATGATTGTCAAAGAGCGACATGAACATGCTCTTCACGCGTGAGCCAATGGTGTTGTTCGGATGTTCAAGCTGAATGAGCCGTTCAAAAAGGTGGACCATGCCGTACGGGTCAAAACCCGCTCGAGTCGCGTAGATCATCCCATAATAGTCGGCCTCATACTCAAGCTGGGGGTCAAAGTGCTTGAACATGTACACGAGAATGAGCAGTTCGCCGGCCTTACGCAGCGTGGCGTGATGTGTCCAGGCGTCGAGGCGCTCCTCAAGACCCTGGCTGGCCTCCAGGTTGCGGGCACCGTGGCGACGCGCCGCGTGTGCGATCTCGTGCCCCAGCACGGCGGCAAGCTCGTCATCGCTCAAGCCCATCTGGATCAAGCCTCGCGTGACGAACGTGTGACCCCCAGGAACACAGACTGCATTCACGACCGGTGAATTCAGCAGCTCTACACTGAAATTGGCCCGCAACAGCGGATTGTCGTGGCGATCGCTCTGATTGAAGACGCGCCAGGCGATCGAACGCACGTGTGCCAGTTCAGACGGGTTGTCCCAGTCGCCACCATACTTGCGCCGCACCTCGTTGGCGACCTCGTTGCCAAGCTTGATCTCCTGCTCGATGGTGACGTGGCGTACAGGGACCAGCGCAGGGTTCGCATAACCTGGGGATGCCTGAAAGGCGAGCAGCAGGAGAATGAGCAACGTCAGGAGACGATTGACGCGGGTCACACGCGATGTCGTTCCAGGTACGGGCACGCGGACGCCCGGACAAACGACCGGCGCGTACGGAACCATCACAATGTCACGCGTTCGGATGTGACCACCAGCACAAGATTCCGTGTTTCTTAAGGGTAGGTTCGGATCCATGGGTTCCTCCACAGCCAGCCGGCAAGTCATCGCTACAGGGACAGGGACAGTGCAAGGGCAACGTCTCGTGAAAAGCGTGTGAATTCACGCCACAGAGGGGAAGAAGGATCGCACACCCTGACCGGGAAAGGGGCTCACGATGTCAAACGTCATTCGTATCCCGTTGTTTCCGCTGAAGACCGTCCTTTTTCCGGGAATGACCCTTCCGCTGCATGTCTTCGAGGAACGATACAGATCCCTGCTCACCGACACCAAGAAGAATGACGACACGTTTGGAATCGCCCTGATCCGCCGCGGTAGTGAAGTGGGCCCCCCTGCCACCCCGCACAATGTCGGAACCCTGGCGCGCATCCAGCACACCCTTCCTCTGCCGGACGGCTCCTTCTTCGTCAGAGTTGTCGGCGATGCGCGGTTCCTGGTTCGGGAACTGGACCTGACCTCGAAGCCATATCCCCAGGCACTGGTCGTTCCTCTCCCACCCAGTCCGGACGCCGCCAACGTCCCGGCGACATTCCGGCTCGAGGTCCTGCGTCTCCTCTTCGACTATCGTGTCGCCTGCGGGCGATTTACCCCGGCGACCACGCACCCGCCCGAGCGGGAAATCTATCCGGACAGGTTCTCCTGGAGCGTCGCAGAAGAGATGCCGTTGACGCAAAAGCAACGCCAGGAACTACTCGAAATGCAGGCAGTCACCCCGAGGTTGGCCCGTGAGAAAGCCCTGCTCACCGACATCTTGCTTGACAGCAACCGGTTGCGAGAAGCCAGCTCATCTTCTCTCCCCTTTTCGATCAACGGACCCGAGTCAG
>JAJXVI010000312.1 GCA_021782195.1 bacterium
CGGGATGCCTGGCGTCGAAGGCCAGTATGGTGCCCCTCCGCCGGGATACCCGCCAGGCTATGGCGCTCCCCCCGCCGCACCCGGCTATGGGATGCCTGGCGTCGAAGGCCAGTACGGCGCCCCCCCGCCGGGCTACCCACCCGGCTACGGTGCGCCACAGCAAGGGGGCGCTTATCCTCCCCCCCGCTCAGGGCTCATCACCGGAATGTCGGTGCCGCGACAGTCCGGTCCGCCAGGGGCTGGGCGACGTCCTCCACCCTCCTCAGGTTTTTCAGGCTACTCTCGCCCGATGCCCGGTTACGGCACCCCGTCCGCGTTTGGCGCTGGCACCCCGTCCGCCTTCGGGGGGGGGACCCCGTCTGCGTTTGGTGGCGGAACTCCATCCGCCTTCGGAGGGGCCGCTCCTCCGTCCGCCCCCGGAACGTTTGTCCCTCCAGCCGCGGTGCCCACCGCGCAGCCCACAGCACCGTCCCCTCTGCCGCCTGCGGCGGGCCAGCCTGCCTCTCCTGCAGCCTCTGAGGTTTTACCTCCACCTGCTGCGGTGTCGTCCGAGCCTGCCCAGGCGCACTACGGGCTGGTGGTCAAGCCGATCCGAAAGCCGCTCAACATCATTCTGCGGCAGGTAGACTCACTGAACATCATTCGTGCAATCCGCCCTCGCGTGGGGCGAGATACCTCGCTCTGGATGTTCCGAACGGCCTATTTTCAGGGTTTGATGCAGGAACTCGGAAAGGATGCGCTTCCCTGGAGCCAGCTTGCGGGCAAGAAGTTCGGTCAGCTCGTGCAGATTCCGGACTATGCTTCCGTGGACCGTGCATTCCGATCCTTGCGGCTGGGAAAGGTCGAGTTCTCGGAAGAACCCGGTCTGCTCGTGTTTGACGTGGAGGAGTGTTTCATCTGCAGCGGTCTGATGGGACTTTCGGAGCCGTGCTGCGGATTCGTCGGAGGCCTTCTGGTGAGCGTCGTGAATCGCGTGACCGGTCGTGACCTCTTTGTTCGAGAGACCCGTTGCGTGGCGCAGAATCATCCGTCGTGTCGCTTTGAGCTCGAGTTCATGCGCTCCATGACAAGCGACTGACAGCTCGGCGAAGCTCGACCGACGTCCGCCGACGAACGGCGTCCCCTGTTTCACCGCGCATTCCGACGCGCCGGTCGACTGCGGGAAGGCCGGCCGCGCGGTGGCGACTGCTGGGGAGACCGACCGTGTTCGTCCGCGACGCGCGTTTCGCGACCCGGGCACGCGTTCGCCCGCTCCGCAAGTTTTTCGGCATGGAGAGGAGTTTCGGTTCTGCGCGAACGAATACCGCGGGCGACTCCCGACCGTGGCCTCAACCTTCCCGCAATCGGGCCCGGCCCCGTCGGCGTCCCCCTTCTTCGTTTCCTTACTGACGGGAACGAAGAATCGGCTTCTCCGTCAAGTTTGCAACTGGAGGATCCTCTACAGTGACTGATACCGCCACACTGGCGCATCCCATGACTTACGCTTTCGAGAACGGTGACGGCCAGAACAAGGCCCTGCTGGGTGGAAAGGGCGCTGGCCTTTCCGAAATGACCCACCTCGGTATTCCCGTTCCACCAGGCTTTACCATCACCACCGAAGTCTGCATGGAATACAATCGCATTGGAAGACGCTTTCCCGACGGCCTTCAGGACATGGTTCGCAAGGAAATGGCCGACGTCGGTCGGAAGATGGGCAAGGTTTTTGGCGACCCTTCGTGTCCTCTGCTGGTGTCGGTACGATCCGGCGCAAAGGTCTCGATGCCAGGAATGATGGACACCGTCCTCAACCTCGGCCTCAACGACGAGACCGTGAAAGGCCTGGCCACCCTTACCCAGAACGAGCGTTTCGCCTATGACGCATACCGTCGCTTCATCCAGATGTTCTCTGACGTCGTGCTGGGCATCTCGAAGAAGCGTTTCGAGCACCTCCTTCGGGCCGCGCGCGAACGCGCTGGCGTCAAGAATGACAACGAGCTGAAAGCGTCCGAACTGCAGGCGCTGGTGGCGGAATACAAGGCCCTGGTCGTCGCGGAGACCGGCAAGCCGTTCCCCACAGACGTGCATGACCAGCTGTTCAGCGCGATCTGCGCCGTCTTCGACTCGTGGAACAACCCGCGAGCCATCGTGTATCGCAACCGCGAGCACATCGATCACAACATGGGAACCGCCGTGAACGTCCAGAGCATGGTGTTCGGCAACATGGGTGACGACTGTGGCACCGGCGTTGCTTTTACGCGCGACTGTTCGACGGGAACCCCGGGCCTCACCGGTGACTTTCTCCTCAATGCCCAGGGCGAGGACGTCGTTGCGGGTATCCGAACGCCCCAGCACATTGATGAGATGAAGCTGGCCATTCCCACGGCGTACGAGCAGCTGCTGGACATTGCGGCACGTCTCGAACAGCATTATCGCGAAACCCAGGATGTCGAGTTCACGGTTGAGAAGGGCCGGCTGTTCATGCTGCAGACGCGTCGCGCCAAGCGCACCGCTCCCGCAGCCGTGAAGATTGCGGTCGACATGGTGACAGAAGGCCTCATCTCGAAGGAAGACGCCGTGGGGCGCATTCAGGCGAGCCAGCTCGATCAGCTGCTTCATCCCTTCTTCGATGCGAAGGAGATGGCCGACGCACTCAAAGGCGAGCGCAGGCTGGCAAGAGGCATTCCGGCCTCACCGGGCGCCGCGACCGGAGAGATCGTGTTTGAAGCCAACGACGCGGTGAAAGCCGTGGAGCAGGGGCGCAAGATCGTGCTGGTGCGTCCTGAGACAACGCCAGACGACGCGCACGGGATGGTCGTGGCACAGGGCATCCTGACCGCGACGGGTGGGCCGACATCGCACGCCGCGCTCGTCGCCCGGGGATGGGGCATTCCCTGCGTGGTCGGATGCGAAGCACTGCAGATTGACATGGAGCATCACACCGTGCTGGTGGCGGGCAAGACGCTGAAGGCCGGAGAGGTGATTTCCATCGACGGGACCACTGGCGAGATCATCGCTGGCGAGTTGACCCTGATTCGGCCGGATCGTTTGTCTGAAGAGGCCTCGACGCTTCTTTCGTGGGCAGACGAGATCCGCCGCCTCGGCGTCTACGCCAATGCCGACAATCCCCGGGATGCCGCGCGTGCCCGCGCTTTTGGCGCGCACGGAGTCGGCCTGTGTCGTACCGAGCACATGTTCATGGAGCGCGACCGCCTGCCGATCGTGCAGCGGATGATTCTGGCTGCTCCAGAAGCGGAACGCTTGCAGCGCGTGCTGGGACGTCTGGAGATCGAGCTGACCGAGGCCAAGGACGCGGAACGCGCCGGGTTCGAAGCGCGCATTCGCGAAGTGAAGGACCTGCTCGCAAAGCCGTGGGCCGAGTACACAGACATCCTCTCGCAGTTGCAACCGGTCCAGCGCGCAGATTTCCGCGGTATCCTCAAGGCCATGGAAGGCTGCTGGGTCATCATTCGTCTGCTCGATCCCCCGCTTCACGAGTTCCTGCCGAGCTTCGAGGAGCTGCTCACGGACGTTACCGCCCTGGAGACCGCAATGCGCGGCGGTGACGCGCTTTACGCCGAGGTGCTTGCCGGGGTCCGCAAGGCACGCCAGCAGCCTCAGGTCACCCTCGAGGAACTTCAGGCGCTTCTGGCGCGCGTGCGTGGCCTCAAAGAGCAGAACCCGATGCTCGGACTGCGTGTCTGCCGTCTCGGCATCGTCTACCCCGAAATCTACAAAATGCAGGTCCGCGCCATCGTGGAGGCTGCCTGTGAGCTGGTCAAGGAAGGCGTCGACGCGCGCCCCGAGATCATGATTCCCGGAGTCGGCCTGCCCCAGGAGATGGAGTTCATGCGCGAGCTCGTCGACGCAACGGCGCGCGAGATCATCGAGAAGACCGGCGTGTCGGTGAAATACAAGGTCGGCACCATGGTCGAGCTGCCGCGCGCCTGTGTGGTGGCCTCAGACCTCGCGAAGACGGCTGAGTTCTTCTCCTTCGGCACCAACGACCTCACACAGACGACGCTCGGCTATTCCCGTGACGACGCCGCTGGAACGTTCATTCCCGTGTACATCGAGAAGAAGGTTCTTGCGCGCGATCCATTCCAGACGCTCGATACCGTCGGCGTCGGCAGCCTGATGCGTCAGGCGGTCGACGGAGGTCGCAAGACCCGTCCCGACATCGAGATCGGCATCTGCGGTGAGCACGGTGGCGAGCCGCGCAGCGTTGCATTCTGCCACGAGCTTCGTCTCAACTACGTGTCCTGTTCGCCGTATCGCGTTACGATCGCGCGCCTGGGTGCTGGCCAGGCCGGCCTGACGATGATGTGCTCGACCGCTGCGGTGCAGGTCTCCGTGGACGCAGGTCACACGGGCACCGGCCTGCAGTCCGCCACCGAGCGCTGGCAGCGCGCCCACGCCATCGGTCCCGCGC
>JAJXVI010000313.1 GCA_021782195.1 bacterium
AAGGCGTTGGTAAGAATGATGTCAGGCTTCTGATCACCATTCAGGTCATCGATTAGCACTCCATCGACGCCCCGATCCCCGCCGAAAAGTTGAGGTGCTGCGAAGGATCCGGCGCCCGTGCCGAGGCTGGTGGTGAGAGTTCCGCCATAGAGTACGTATCCACCGCTGGTCACCAGGATGTCTTCGTGGGAACTGGCGGTCATGTCGGCGAGCCTCAATGCCGTGGGCAATCCATCCAGTGAGGTGGTCTGAGCCAGACGGAAGGTGCCGTCACCGTTTCCGAGCATGACGTCGACGACCCCGCTGGAGAACACGCCGGCTATGCGCGCCGACACGAGGTCCGGAACGTGGTCGCCGTTGAGGTCGCCCACGGCAAGCAGGTAGCCGCCAGGGGTGTTGGCCACGTTGTACGGGGCTTTGAACGTGCCGTCGCCGTTCCCGAGTGCCACCGTGATGGCGCCTCCCTGGGCGTCTCCAATGACGTCAGGGTAGCCGTCGCCGTTAAGGTCGGCGGTTGCGACCGCGAGTTCACCGGCTCCCGGAACCGCAGGCTCGGGGAACAGGTTCAGTGGCGCCTTGAAGGTGCCGTCTCCGTTGCCAAGCATGACCGCAATCTCGCCTTTGAGCGCGAGTGCCAGGTCAACGTGCCCGTCGTGGTTTGCGTCGAAGGCGACGACCTGGGCGCACGGCGTGCCGGATTCGAGGTTCACGGGTGCTTTGAAGGTTCCGTCGCCATTCCCCAACAGCACGTTCACCACGCCGACGGAGTAGTTGCCCGTAATGATGTCGGGCTTGCCGTCGCCGTTCACGTCGGCCACGATGGCTGATTCCGGCGGGGCGGTCGTGGCGAAATTTACGGGCGCCTTGAAGGTTCCGTCGCCGTTGGCCAGCATGACGCTCACCATGGATTCCAGTCGGTGGGCGATGACGAGGTCTGCGTGTCCGTCACCGTTCAAGTCGGCCATCGTGCTGCCCACGCCGGGGGAGAATCCAACCGGAGTCTGAGGGGCTTCCTGGAAGGTCCCGTCTCCCTCGCCCAGCAAGACCGAGACCGAACTGGTGTAGGCGTTCGGGACAATCACGTCGGGCTTCCCGTCGCCGTTAAAATCGCCCACGCACAACTGATGTGACTCGCCGGCTGAATCGACGGGGAACCCGGGAGCGTAGGTGTTGGAAGGTGCCTGGAACGTTCCATCGCCGTTTCCCATAAGCACGGCCAGCGATGAGTCGTACTCGCCCGCGGTTACGATGTCGAGGTTGCCATTCCCACTCAGGTCGACGAGCGCGAGGCCTTCGGGTCCAACATTCGCCACGGCAAAGTTTTGAGCTGCTGAGAACGTGCCGTCTGCGTTGCCCATGAAAACGTTGACGAACGGAGAGTGTTCGTTGGCCACGACCAGGTCAAGGTGCCCGTCGTGGTTGAGATCGCCAGTCGCGATAGCCTCCGGTGAATTGCCGGTCGTGTAGTTGACGGGTGCATTGAAGGTGCCATCTCCATTGCCCAGGAGGACCGACATCACGTTCTGGTTGGCGTCTACGATGGCCACGTCAGGGTGGTTGTCACCGTTGAAGTTGCCGACTGCGATCCCCGTTTGCGATTGCGTGGAGAGAACCGTGTTCACGGGTGCCTTGAAAGTTCCGTCGCCATTGCCAAGCAACACGGTGAGCGGTCCGGCGTAGTAGCCTGCAGGGAGGATGAGATCCTGGTTCCCGTCGCCGTTGACATCTGCGATTGCGACGTCCTGGTAGTGCATGCCGCTCGAGAAGACGTTGACGGGGGCACTGAAGGTACCGTCTCCATGCCCCAGCATGACGTAAACGCCACCCGAGGTTGACGCCTCGACGATGTCGAGGTGGCCGTCGTGGTTGAGGTCAGCGAGTGCCACCGCGCCCGGGCCTGGGACCGCATAGTTCTGGGGGCTTCCGAATGTGCCGTTGCCCAGTCCCAGGAGCACGGACACGTAGCTGTTGCCGGCCGTCACGACGTCAAGGTGCCCGTCTCCGTTGAGATCAGCAGTGGCTGCGCTGTTCGGCCCAGGAGCGACGAGGAAGTCGCGGCGGGTCGAGTAGTTCAGCGGGAGCGGGTTGACGGTGAAAATCAGCGAGGTGGCGTTGTTCAGGCCCGTGGCGGTGGCGATCAGCGTGTACCCCGGCGCGGCGTTGCTGATCATCAGGTTGCTGAAGGTGGCGATTCCGTTCACCGCGTTCACGGTAAGGGTACCGCTCAGCGTGGCGCCGCTTGGATTCTTGTCCAGACTGATGGTGACCGCATTGCTGGCCGTCGTGACGACGTTGCCGTTGGCGTCTTCAATGGCCACCTGGATCGCCGGCGCGATGCGGGTGAGTGCCGTGACGGTCACAAAGGAACGCGTTGGGCTTGGCGACGTCAGGAACTTCAACTGACTGGCCGGTCCGAATGCCTGACTCGTTCCGATGGCTCCGGTCTGGAAACTGCCGGTGGACGTTCCCCCGCCCCCGCACCCCGTCAGAAAACCGACGAGAGAGAGGCTCAAGACCCACAGCGTCACGCTGTAGGTGCCAATGTTGGGGAGCAGTCCTCCGCTGGCGGTACTGCAACCGGCGAGAAGCGCGCCGGTCGAGAGGAACAAGATGAGGAGCGAAAAGGCACGAAGGAGCCGGTGGGCGCGAGTAGCGGTGTTCCGCGAATTGTCTTGCATGAACGATTCCCCCTGTTTGCTGTTTGCTGGGACGCTGGCTTGCTGAGTTGCTGTCACGCGCTGGTGCTGAGTTGCTGGCATGGCGCCAGCAAACAAGTCTTCCTGACTCACGCAATCCGGCGCCACGCTGTTCCCTGTCCGGGAGTGCACCAGCCCGTCTGATGCACTCCCGGACAGGGAAGTGCGGAGACCAGCTTTCTCCACACTTGAATGGCTGTCTTCCACGCTTACGTTTCGTATGCCGTACCGGTAACTCCTGCAGTGGGAAGTGCCCTTGCCATCAGGGTTTGATCAAGCTCAGCAAACCTTTGCCCCGCCGCCCCGCAGAATTGCTTGAGGTTTGGAATCGTGGATCGAGCGCACGTCAGGCTTTCCCGACCCCGCTTACCGCTTCGCCCTCCGGTCCGGGAAGGTACGTGTGGAATCTCGCAAAGGGTGTGGCGAGGAGAAGGAAGACGGCCGTGCGGAACCCGGACATTGCTCATACCTCCAGCCCGACCGCGCGCATCAGGGCGATCGCATTGCTTTTTTGCACCACGCCGGGGTGCAGGGTGTAGTCGAACGACATTTTTCCATCGACGAGCTCATCCTGGAAGTGGACGTTGACGGCTCGCGGCGCCAGCGACGCCACGATCTGGGTGAGGGCGAGATCGTGCGTGGTCACCAGTCCGATGGCGTTTCGCGTGCACATCGTGCGCACGACAGCCTCCGCCCCGATGCGACGGTCGTGCGAGTTGGTGCCGTGAAGGATCTCGTCGAGCAGGAAGAGCAGGGGAGGGTCGCCGCCCGCCATGTCCACGACCTGACGCAGGCGCTTGATCTCGGCGTAGAAGTGCGAGATCCCCTGTTGAAGGCTGTCCTGCACGCGCATGCAAGCACCCACGGCGCACGGGCTCACGTTCATTTCCCGTGCGCGCACGCTCGCGCCCGCCAGCGCCAGAACCACGTTCACGCCGACCGTCCGCAGCAGAGAACTCTTCCCTGCCATGTTGGACCCGCTCACGAGCATGAGGCAGCAGCCTTCGTGGAGCGAGACGTCGTTGCGCACGGCGCGTCGCGCAGCCAGCAACGGGTGGGCGAGTGCGCGCCCTTCGACGCGGGGACCGTCATCGAGCAGGGTGGGGAAAGCGTCATCGGGATGCTCCCAGGCCTGTGCCGAGAGCGATAGCAGCGCTTCCATCTCGGCGACGGCGTCAAGCCAGTCGAGCGCGTGCCGACCGTCGGAGCTCCGCCACGCCTCGATGGCGAACGCGAACTGCAGCGCCCACAGCAGCATGACTGCGAACGGGGCGAAGAACAGGTTGCGCCACGACTCGGCGTATTCCATCAGGATGATGAGGCGTTGAAGACGCTGCGACGGGCGCATGCCATGGTGTGGGGCGAGCCGTGCGGCGAGGCTTTGAAGCAGGGGCGCGTTGAACGAGGTGTCCTCGAGGCGGTTGAGCAGGCGACGCAGCCGCGACAGATCGGCGCGCGGGCGGTCAATCCCGCGGATGACCTCCCACACCTGTGCGCGCCACACGGCTGCGAAAGCCTGGCCGATGCCGACCATCACGAGGAGCGGGCGCACGTCGTAGGTGACAAGCCAGTTCACGAACGTGCCGAATGTGATGGCGCCGAGAATCGCGGCGACAATGCGCACCGGCGTGCCGGCCAGCGTCACGGGACGGGTTGCCCAGCGGCTGAGGGCGGGGGTGTCGATGAGGGAGCGTCCTT
>JAJXVI010000314.1 GCA_021782195.1 bacterium
GAGAGGGGGGGGCCGTCTACACTGAAGATCTCCAGTTGAAGCGTCTGGTGGAGTCGTTCCGGGACTGGGGGCGTGACTGCTGGTGCCCTTCCGGAAGGGACAACAGCTGCGGCCGGCGTTTCGAACAGCAGTTCGGAGCGCTTCCCGCCGGGTACGACCACAAGTACGTCTACTCCCACTTCGGCTACAACCTTAAGGCGACCGAGATGCAGGCCGCCATTGGCTGCGCCCAGCTTACGAAACTGCCTGGCTTCGTCGAGGCGCGCAGGAAAAACTGGATGAGGCTGCGCGAGGGCCTTGGTGGCCTCGAGGAGCGCCTCCTGCTGCCGGAGGCGACACCGAACAGCGAACCCTCCTGGTTCGGTTTCCTCATGACCGTGCGCGTGGGGGACCTTTTCAATCCTTCAGACTTCCCGAGCATGGGCTTTGGCGTGGATGCCGGCGCGTTGTGGGAGGTCGTGCGTGTTGAGCACTACCTGCACACGCGCAGGGGAAGCAAGGCTGGGCGCTATACCCACCAGGTCATTGCCTATGTCAAGAACGTGCCAAACTCATACGCGACTCGCGAACAGCGTACGCCGGTCGATGGGGGACACCGGTGATCGGAGATTGTCAGGCTGTTCGGGAATGGCTTCATCGAGATTTCCTGACCCTGTTGCGAAGTACGCCGATCCCGTCAATCTCCGCTTCCACGACGTCTCCATCGCGCAGAAAGACGGGTGGGGTGCGGAAAATACCTACTCCTGAAGGCGTTCCCGTTGCGATGATGTCTCCTGGCTCGAGCGTGAATGCTGCGGAAAGGTCGGAAATGAGTTCGGCCACGCCGAAGATCAGATTCGAACTGTTTGATTCCTGCCGCACCTCACCGTTGACCCTGCAGCGAATTGGCAGTTCTGGGGGATGGGGGAACTCGTCAGCGGTGACGACCCACGGTCCGAGCGGGCAGAAGGTATCGAAACTCTTGGCCCGTACCCACTGTCTGTCGCTCTTTTGAAGATCTCGTGCAGTTACGTCGTTGAGCACGGTGTAACCGAAGATGTGAGCGGGAGCCTCGTCCACCGTGATGAAGCGCCCTCCTCGCCCGATGATGACGGCCAGCTCAACCTCGTGATCAATTTGATCGCTGGCCGGTGGGATCTCGATGAAATCGTCGGGCCCCACAATTGAAGTTGGGAGCTTTGCAAAGATGAGCGGACGAACGGGAGGGGTGAGATTCTGTTCCGCTGCGTGGTCACGGTAGTTCAGTCCGATGGCCATGATCTTGCCCGGGCGACGAATGGGAGGGGCAAGGGAGACCGACTCCACAGGGATCCAGGCTTCCTGGGGTGCGTTCCCTGCACGACCTTTCAGAGAAGCGAGGCATGTTGCGGCGGAAGGAGGTGCATCTTCAGCAGATGGACGGACCGTGGTCTGACCGGTCGCGAGCACGGCTTCGATTGTGCGTGGATGTTCGGCAGTGAGGCAAGCAGGATCCAGGACGCGTGTTCCCTCGGGGTTTACGACAACCAGCCTTGGTCCGTCTTGAGCATGTATCATTGCAAGTTTCATGACAACGGGTTTGCGGTCCGGTTTCTGGATTCCTGTAGTTGAAGGTGCCCTCCCTCCTGGTCTGCGTGTTGGAGCGTTCGCGAAGTGCCTTCGGGGGGAGCGACGCTGTCAGTCGTTCGCCCTCGTAACGCTTGCTTTGTTACGATCCTGTCAAAGTCCTGACAGACGCTTACGGGAATGCTATAGTCTGGTCATCGGCACCGCTCCCACCGAGGTGAATGCGGAACGGTGAATGTGGATCAATGTTTTCTGGGGGAAGTCCAGGGGAGGCTGTGAAGTCACAGGAGTGAGGCCCCGAAACCTAGTGACCCCGCGCGAAAGTACGGGGTCTTTTCCTTTTGTCGCCGTAAACGATATCTGCCGCGTCGCGTAAAGCTTCTGCGGCCAGACGGAAGGGGCGCCAAGAGCGAGTGGCACTCCCTCGCAGCACGCGCCGTGTCGGCAGCCACGAACGGATTGTGCAACCCCTTTTCTGTAAATTTTCGGTAAGCGTTCTGGGGGGTGAAATTTCTCCAGCCAGGCAGCAGGAATCGCGGGGTGAGGCCGGAAGAGTGGATCTGTGGACGACGAACGCCTCCTGCCCCCCTTCAGGGGTCCTGCCCGAGGATTGGGCATGTACACCTCGGTCGGTCAAAGTTGCTGTCCGCACATCAGGTAACCGACATTCCGCTTGCGCCGCCTCTGGTCGTGGAGCACCGCCGACATCGACGCGGTCGTCCAACATGCGGAAAGACTACGCTGGCGAAGCTCCCGAACAATGTCCCTACAGCCGCGTTTGGCGTCGGCGCCCAGGCTGCCGTTGCGTCCTACACGGGCCGCCCTCCCTTCTCCCGGCCTCGGCACTGCCCCTTCAAAACTGAGCGGCTGCTCCTCTGGAAGCAACCGACATTCCGAGCATCGGGCACTTGACCGTCAGCACGCCAATGACGCCGTACTGCGCCGCCCCCCTGAACGCTTACAAGTTTCGTAACATCTCCATCAGGACGTTGCCCTTACCGGCCCTGACCTGCCAACACCCAGCCAGCATGCCGAAAGCCCACCGCTCGTCAGGTCGTAGCCCCGACCAGGCTGCGTGTGCTGTTGGAAAGCGGGGTGTTCGTGGATGGGTGGGCCGTGTACGCGGAGCAGATGATGGCCGAGCACGGCTTCGGAGGACCGAAAGAGCACATGGAGCAGCTCAAGATACGCCTGCGCGGCATCATCAACGCGATTCTAGTTCAGACGATCCACACCGCCGGCATGACCCGTCGCGAGGCGATGAAGCTCATGATGGACCAGGAGCACCGGGAAGAAGGAGATGTGGCCGGAAAGTGGCGGCGCGCGTGCCTGACGTCAACGCAACTGTCGACCTGATTCGTGGGAGTGACAGAGGTCCACGCCATCCGAAAAGCCTGGGAAGCGAGATACGTCACCGGCCACCTGCGCCGGTGACACGACAGACTGCTGAGCTTCGGATCACTTCCGCCCCAGTACATCGAGAGACTGATGGACCTCTGAAGACGACTTACGGGCTGTGTGCTCGCGTCGTCCGCACACCGTCCCCACACTGGCCCCAGAACCGCACGGACCTTCCGCTCATCCGGCGCGTCCAGTGCAAGGTCCGTGATGGCGCCCCCCGTGAAGAGGAACGCCCCTGAATTCCCGTCGTATATTGCCATACTGGCAAAGAGGTTCCTCGGAAGGGATGCTGATCCATGGGCCTGCGCACGAAGTTCGTAACCTGCCTGTTAAGCGTTTTTCTTCTCGCCGGGCTCTCGCACCCGGCAGTTGCAACGCCTACGTACATCGTACAGGGCACCGGACTCATGGCGCCCGGTGTCACGACCATCAACTTTACCGGCCCGGATGCGCCCACCACCGGTCCGGCCCAGACCGGGAGCGCAGTAACCGCGAACCAGGCGTTCGACCCGAGCACCTTCAGCAATCTGGGCGTGACCATGCAGAGCGCAGCGCTTCTCTATTTTGACAACACCGCGTCCGATCCGGCAAATTTCTCGATGATCGGCTTCCAGGGCTACTTTGGCTGTTCCAACTGGGCGACGAACTGGCTGGGTTCGTCGCCCGGCGCTCCCTCGCTCGTGCTCTCCTTCGGTCAGAAAGTCAGTGCCGCGGATCTGGCTGTCGACGACGAACCTGGTTCCACGAGCTACTCGTTCTACCTGGGCGGCGTGAACGGCACCCTGGTTGGCCAGTTCTCGGCTGACTGCTGGGCGGGCAACAACCACGCCGGTTTCTACGGCATGACGGGCGCAGTGTTCGACACGGTTGTCATCGGCATTCCCTCGTACGGCGGCCAGAACCGCATCGACTTCACCAACATCCAGTTCCAGGCCGTTCCAGAGCCTCCCATTGCGCTGCTGCTGGCGATCGGAGGGGGAGCCTGCCTGCTGGGTGCGTACCGCCGGCAGTCCGCACCGCTGATTCGCGACAACGGCCACGGATAGGAGATTGAATCGTGGTGTCGGCGAGCACGTGGTGACAGGCGTCTAACGGGGAGGGCGGGGAGCGTGACGTGCGAGGGAAGTCTACACTTTCGTGACGGCCCTGTAACAGATGAGCCGAGTCAGTCGGACGGCGCTCTGTTTGAGGCTCAAGCGGACGGGTCGCTGGTTGCAGGAATTCGGCGGATCTCGAGATGTCCTGCGGCGAAGGTCGAACAGCACGATACTCAAGCCAGCAGAGGACCTGTCGCGGGACACAGGCTATTGGACAGGTGTCATGGTGAGGGCCCGAAGGCGTTGGTGAATCGGAAGAACAGGGTCGGGACAGGCACCGTCAGGCCGCCTGCCCCATGGCCTGGCGGGCCAGCCAGTGTTTCAGCGGGCCGAGACGGTCCACACCCGTC
>JAJXVI010000315.1 GCA_021782195.1 bacterium
CTCGCGCGCGGTCACACTCGAGCAGCAGGTTCAGCGCGGACGGTGCCTTTCCAAGACGCCCGCTCGCGTTGAGGCTGTCCGCAATCCGGGAGACGACCTCAAACGTGATGGGGACGGTACCGCCAGACCGCGCGGCGTCAGCGCCCTGCAAGGCAGTCGCTGCAAGATGCGTCAGCGCAACGAGGCCGCATCGCTCGGAGCGCGCCAGCACCTCCAACCCTTCGCGCGCCAGGATGCGGTTTTCGCCCAACAGGGGGACATCCTCGCCGAGCGTCCCCACAGACGCAAAGTCGAGTAGCGTCTCGGTCTCTCCACATCCGAGATGGCGAGATGCAGCCTGAACCACTTTATAAGCGACGGCTGAGCCGGAGAGGTGAGGAAAAGGATAGTCGCTCCCAGGCCTGTATGGATTCACGAATGCGTCGGCCTCTGGAACGTCGCGCACCCAGTGGCGGTCAGTGAGCACCACGCGAATCCCGAGTTCACGGGCCTGGGCAACCTCGGCAACGGAGTTCGATCCACAGTCAACCGACACGAATAGCCCACAACCCTGCGCGTGGGCCTCTCGCACCCCTTCCGGGTCAAGACCGTAGCGCCCGTCGAAACGAGCCGGCACGTAGGGAATCACGTCAGCTCCGACTCCGCGGAGAAACAAGACCATCAGCGCGGTAGCAGACAGACCATCAGCGTCGGAAGCTCCGTGAACAAATATGCGCTGGCCTCTGCGAACAGCTTCTGCAAGGGTCTCGGCAGCGTCTTCCACTGCAAACAGCGCTTCGGGGTCGAACAGGGCGTCGTGTTCCCCGAGCAGAAACGCCTCTGCATCATCTTCCTCGCTCACACCGCGAATGCAGAGAATCCGGGCAACCACGGGGGAAATATCCAGAGCCGCGGCGAGATTTCGTACCATTGTCTCGTCGGTACGGGCAATCCACCACGGTTGTGGACCAACGACTTCTGTTGGTGTCGGGGGACATGTCATGCGCAATTCTTCTCCCACGCGCGCTCCCTGGGGTGCGCGTCGCTCCACTGGGGCTTTAGTACTGCAGGTGGTCCACGAGTTCGCCAATGATCTCCACGGAACCGTGGCTCTCGATCATCCTTCGAATCTGCTCGGTCACCGACTCGAGCCGGTCACGCGAATCACCGACCACGGCAACCCCGAGTTCACCACGATGAAGAAGGTCAAGACTCCCGACCTCTGACACCGACACCCCGAACCTGGAGCGAATCCTCTCCTTCAGGCTCTTGATGACGTGGCGCTTCCCTTTCAGGGAATCCGGGTAATCCAGCAACAGCAGATCGAAGCGACAGACGCAGACGTTCATACAGTCCTCATTCAAGCGAGGCCAGTCGAGCAAAGGGAACACTCAACGTGGTACGGGTGTCTCCTCGAGAATCATTCGCACAACCGCATCGGCCGCCTCGCGGGGATTCGTCTGTGAGCGACTGATCAAACGGTGTGAGATCGCCGGGGCCAGTACCACCTTGATGTCGTCCGGGCGAACAAAGTCACGTCCCTCGATTGCCGCCAGGGCCTGCGAGGCACGGAACACGGCCAGAGAGCCGCGTGGAGAAGCCCCGAGATAGAGCGCGTCGAGCCCACGGGTGCGCGCGACAAGTTCAACGATGTACTGGCGCAGACTGTCGTCAACGTGAATCTCCCGCACCATTGACTGCATCTCGGTCAGTTCCTGCGAGGTGACCACCTGCTCGAGGTCTTCGATGGGATGATGCAACTGCTGGCGTCGGAGAATCTCGTTCTCGGTAGAAACCGATGGATATCCGAGGTGGATGCGAAGAAAAAAGCGATCGAGCTGGGCCTCGGGAAGAGGAAACGTACCCTCGTACTCAATCGGGTTCTGAGTCGCCATGACCATGAACGGCCGTGCCATCGGACGAGTAACTCCGTCTACCGAAACCTGCCGCTCGTCCATGCATTCGAGCAGTGCGGACTGTGTTTTCGGGGCCGCGCGATTTATCTCGTCAGCCAGCACAATCTGGTGATGAATGGGGCCCGGGCGAAACTCGAACTCTCCACTGCGCTGGTTGTAAATGGTCACTCCAACGATGTCTGAAGGGAGCAGATCCGGGGTGAACTGAAGTCGAGCGAACGTGCAACCCAGCGATCGTGCAAGCGCACGGCTGAGCATGGTCTTTCCCACGCCCGGCACGTCCTCGAGCAGGATGTGGCCCTCGCACAGCAGGGCCACTAGGGCCAGGCGAACCTCCTCGTGCTTTCCGAGGATGACCTTCTCGACATTCGCAATCACGCGCTGGGCGAAGCTTCGGATCGATTCCAACGTTACTCCTGCGCCAGAGGTGAGGCGTCGTCAGCTTCTTGTTCGGCAACGTCGATTGATTCGGACGCGAACACGCCACGCGGTTGACGCGGTGTCAGCAACACAACCGGAGGGGGAACTGTGGCGCCATCGACACCCCGGACGGTCGCAGGATCGACTTCATACTGTTCCACGAATGGACGGCTGTTTGGAATCCCGTGCTGGTCGATGTTGATGACCTTGCCATTGTAGGCTCGCAGCGGTTCAGGTTCGCTGGTGACAGGGGTATGGCCCACGACGATACCCTCGACGCCAAGCCCGCTAAGCATGGCGTCGAGTTCCTCGACGGTGAACGCCTCGGTGCGAGCACCTGCCACATAGTCGAAACCCCACAGGCGCCGCGACCACAACAACGACTCACGCAGGCGCAATTGACTGTATCCAGTGAGCGTCGCCAGTTCCTCAAGAGGACGCCAGAACTCGCCCGCATCCGGAGCCGTATGTGCATAGACTCGCCGATTGACAACCGCCCCCAGGAGCAGGTCGTGGGCTATCCAATCGCCGAGCTCGCCCTCCATGGCCTTCTTCCATTCCTCTACCGTCCCCCAGCCTTCGATGGTCGTACGCCCGCCCTGAACGAACCAGTTGAGAAATTTCATCACCACTTCCACCTGGTCGCCCGTAAGGCTCAGATTGGACATGGTCTTGCGCAGGGCAACGTAGTGATGCGCCCCCTTCATAAGAAGTTCGACCTCAGCTGGCTTCAGCACGTCGAAAATTCTCATGGCGTCGAGCATCATGTCGTCGTGATTGCCACGAAGGGCGTAAAGTCGCCCGTCAAAATCCTCATAGGTTTCGCGCAGCCGCCCAACCTGGTGATGAAGGCTGAAAAGCAGTTCGAGAATGCGGCGGGCCCCCTCGGACGCGCGTTCCGGGGGACCTTCAAGCGGCTCACCACGCCAATCGACGTAGTCGCCGATGAGGATGAGGTCGACGTTGCACGCTCTTGGATCCCAGACACCGGTACCGGGAATGAGGATGCCCTCTTCTTCGAGGATGCGTGTCAGGCGATAGAAGTCGCCGTGCAGGTCACCGATTGCCACGCTCTTGCGCGTGCTCAATGTCTGGGGCGGACGCTCCTGGATCTCAAAAACCCGCTGACCCTTGGCGGGTACTACGCTCATCGACATCATCCCGTGCCTTCCGCTGTGGAGTGAGGAATTCGTCCACGTCAATCGTAGAGGCCATTCATTCCTGGACGCAGGTGCGAACCGTGCAACACCGACCCTCACCTGGGCATCGGAAGACAGGACATCGCACCGATCTCTGCAGGTGATCACTCTCCAGGAAGCACACAGAACTTACCACAATCGACACCAGAACGCAAGACAGCCTCCAACCCCGCGAAATTCAGACAGCAGAGGTAGTCGCCCTGGCTTGGTGTGGAAGAGATGCGACAGAAACCATCGCAATGAGCCGCATCAAGAGCAACCGGGGCGCCTGTTACACCACGACTTCCTCAGCACACGGACCCGGAGAAGGTTCAGTAAGCGACCCACCGAGACTCACGGCAAGCTCACTGAGCGCCGGGAGGAGCTGACGCAACTGGGCCCGATGCAAATCTGCAAGGCGCGCAAGCAACCGCATTCCTCCCGTGGTAAGCAGCACGTGTACCTGTCTACGGTCTTCCTGTCCGGTCTTGCGCTCGACCAGCCCCTGGGTGCACAGACGATCGACGAGACCGACCGCGGAGTGATGTCGAACCTGCAGCCGTTCTGCCAGTTCTCCGACTGTAATGGACCCCTGGCCCTGAAAACCCGCGATGGCCACCAGTGCCTGATATTGCTGGGGTGTCGAACCGGCTGCGTAGGCCGCTTCTTCGCTGGAACGCATGAAAGCTCGCAGCCGATAACGAAACTCCGCGAGAGCCCTCAGTTCCGGCATTGCCAGATCAGGCCCCACGTCATCTCGTCCCGTGGTCGGCTTTTCCTCTTCCATCAACAGTAGCCTCCGACCGCCCACTTCTGCCGGAGCAGAGATTTTTCGCAACCAAAGCGGTCTCTACCATAGATTCGGCGCCACGCTCTACATCCCTCCTGCAAGCCGGAC